>JADZAX010000531.1 GCA_020852405.1 Verrucomicrobiales bacterium | reverse complement strand
CGAGTTCGAGCAACGCCAGCAGACGCGGGAGGGCATCCAGTTCGTTGCTCTTCTCGCGGCACACGACCTGTCCGGCGCTGATGCCGGCCTCGCCCACCCAGGCTCGCAGGACAGGCACCATCTCCGCTTTGGTGGCGGCGGTGGCGGTTCCGCGCCGGGCTTTGCCGTCGATCTTGATCTGGCGTCCGGCCAGATCGCCGCACCAGTCGGCGAGGATGTCGAGAAGGGCTTGCGGCCGGGGGGCGATGAAGACATTGCGGAAAACGTCGTGGCTGGGAGGCCCGTTAGGCAGGGGCAGGAAGGTGCGCAGCCAGCAGTGCAGGCTTTAATTACCATCTTTACTCATGGGTAAGCTCTGGAGGATTGCCTCTCGGATTCGAACCCATCCAACAGTTGGATGTGGGAGACTGGATAAACCGAAGCAACTTAATCCATTTTCAATTCGCTAGGCGCTACGAACAGACAGTGGAGAGCCGCGGGCGGTTGGCTGCTTTCGTTGGATAAAGGACGGAGGTTCTCTGCCACTCCATCGGTTGGCACTCCAGATCGAGACCTGCGTTATCCTAGACAAGGGATTTGCAAAGAAAATCGTCGAGAGAGAATCTCAGGCCTCAATCCAGCTTAGTGCCTCGCCTTCTGTGATTTTCCTGTTTGACCGCAGGAGGTTTTGCCGTGAACCTTGGCACCTCAAATTTACCAGGATAGAAACACGTTTCCCCGATATGCCAGCAAAAATCTACACCGACAAAGACGCCGATCTCAATGTGCTCAAGGGCAAAACCTGTGCTGTGATTGGCTTCGGTTCGCAAGGCCACGCACATGCCCTCAATCTTAAGGAGAGTGGAGTGAAGGTCATCATTGGACTCTATGCCAAAAGCAAATCCCGGGCGGTCGCTGCGGAGTATGGCTTCCAAGTGCTGGATACAGCAGAGGCGGTGAAAAAAGCGGACGTGATTTTCATCGCTGTTCCGGACACTAAAATACCTGCTGTCTACAATGCGGACATCGTTCCCAACCTGCGCAAAGGTCAGACCATCCTGTTCAGTCATGGATTCGCGATTCATTTCAAAACCATCACGGTTCCTGATTTTGTGAATGTGATCATGGTTGCCCCCAAGGGGCCTGGCCACATTGTGCGCCGCCAGTTTGTTGAAGGAAAAGGGGTGCCGGCTCTGATTGCCATTCATCAAAACCCCGGTAAAGATGCCAAGAAAATTGCCTTGGCCTGGGCCAAGGGAGTGGGTGGAACCCGTGCCGGCACCTTTGAAACGACTTTCAAAGAAGAAACCGAAACCGATCTCTTTGGAGAGCAGACTGTTCTTTGTGGCGGGGTCAGCGCCCTTATCATCGCCGGTTACGAAACCCTTGTGGAAGCCGGCTACCAGCCGGAGATGGCCTATTTTGAGTGTCTCCATGAACTGAAACTCATCGTCGACCTCATCAACGAAGCAGGCATCGCTGGTATGCGATTTTCCATCTCCGAAACTGCGGAATATGGTGATGTCACGGTGGGCCCCAAAATCATCGATGCCTCCGTCAAAAGGAGAATGAAAACAGCTCTCAAGCGGATTCAAAAAGGCGAATTTGCCAAGGAATGGATCCAGGAATGCGAAACCGGTCAGAAGAATTTCAATGCCCTTCGGAAGGCCGGCGAGAATCACGACATCGAGAAAGTTGGCAAACGGTTGCGCTCTCTGATGCCTTGGATCAAAAAGCGGGACATCAAGGGCACCCAGGCTTCTTACAACTGATTGTTCCGGTGATCTCGGTTCCATTGAGGAACTTCTGAATTTGGGACCCGCCCGTCGATCTTCGACGGGCGGGTTTTGTCTTTTCAGCTCCCTAAGTCCGCGGCAAAAGCCGCCATTGCGCCCCCCCTCAAATGATCAGGGGACTTGACCCCATTGGGGACATCGGACGACAATTGACTGGATTGCCATGAAGACCCGACGTGATTTTCTTTCAGCCCTTACATTGAGTGGTTTATTGGGTTCACGAGCCATGGCGGGCCGACCCGGAGCGCCCATTCATCCCGGTTTGGCAGAGCTTCCCCATCTGCTGCCACGGGCCAAACGCCTGATTTACCTGCACATGAATGGGGCTCCCTCCCAATTGGACCTCTGGGACTATAAACCCGGTTTGAGGAACCATTTTGATGCGGATCTTCCAGATTCAATCCGGAAGGGGCAACGAATCACCACGATGACATCAGGGCAGGCCCGGCTTCCCGTGGCCCCATCCAAATTTGAATTTGCTCAACATGGGCAATGCGGACGCTGGGTCAGTGAACTCCTGCCCTATACCGCAAAGCATGTCGACGACCTTGCGGTGGTCCACTCGATTCACACTTCCGCAATCAATCATGATCCTGCCTGCACTTTTGTCATGACCGGGAGCGAAGTTCCAGGAAAGGCAAGTCTGGGCTCCTGGCTTTCCTATGGCCTCGGCAGTGAGAGCAACAATCTTCCTTCGTTCGTCGTTCTCACCCCCCGATGGTCTTCTGGAGCAGCGGCCCAGGCTTTGTTCACCCGCATGTGGAGCAGTGGGTTCCTGCCCACCAGTCACGCCGGTGTCGCCCTCCGTTCCTCCGGGGATCCTGTCCTTTATATTCAAAATCCACCAGGAATGGAATCCCATGATCGCCGCGTCATGCTCGATGCCTTGGGGCAATTAAACACACGTCATTTCCAATCCGTGGGCGATCCGGAAATCCAAACCCGAATTTCCCAGTACGAAATGGCGTTCCGAATGCAGTCGAGTGTGCCCGAACTGGTCGATCTGACCAAGGAATCGAAAGCCACTCTCGCGCTTTATGGTCCGGAGGCGACCAACCCCGGCTCGTTTGCCCACAGCGCCATCATGGCGCGTCGCTTGGTCGAAAGGGGGACCCGAGTCGTCCAGATTTTACACCGTGGTTGGGATCAGCATGGTAATCTTCCCAGGGACATTGCCTCCCAATGCCGGGACACGGATCAACCCTGCGGTGCCCTCCTGACTGATTTGGAAGAGCGAGGGATGTTGGATGACACGCTCGTCGTCTGGGGTGGTGAATTTGGGCGCACCGTATACTCACAAGGCACCCTGACGAAGGAGAATTACGGCAGGGATCATCATCCCCGCTGTTTCACCATGTGGATGGCCGGGGGGGGGATTCGCGGGGGAGTCGCTCACGGGGAGACCGACGAATTCTCCTATAACATTGTGAAAGACCCGGTCCACATCAATGAAATGAATGCGACGATTCTGCATCTCATGGGAATCGATCACGAACGTTTCACCTTCAAATTTCAGGGTCTCGATCAACGCCTCACCGGAGTGGAACCGATGAAAGTGATTTCCCCCATTTTGGTCTGAAAACTTGCCCGCCAATCTGATGCGTTTTCTTTGGCTCCTGGGTCTTTCCGCTTATTTCCTTCCCGTTGCTAATGGACAGGGCACACTTCCCGACGAAAGGAGATCGACCTGGAAGCCACTGCCATTATCAGAGATCAAAACTGCCTTGAGCACGCTCTCCGGCGAGGCGTTGGCCAAGGTGATTTACCGTGGCTTGGGTCGCCAGGGTTTGGAGAAAGGCAAAGTCCGTTTGGAAGGGACCACTGCCATTTGGGCCGCTGAAGTTTCCGGTCCCGTCAGAGTGACCGGAAAGGGGGACCGTCTTCTTGGGGAAATGATTTCGGTGCATGGAAACCTCCATGTCCTTCTAAAAGATTTGGAGAACTACCAATTGTTGGATTGGAAAATTCAGGCGGAAACCCGCACCGTTGCGCAGGGGCAACTGAAAGTAGAGGATTTCCCCTACATGGAAGACAGTCTCGAGCATCCCGGTGTCCCCAAAGGGCGTTTGGAAACCTTCGTCTGGAAAGACAGTCTCATTTAGCCAGGAACGCAGAGAACCGTCACGGTATACCTGCCTCATCAATATGACGGAAGCCGTCCTGCCTGTCTCATGGTTTACCAAGATGGAACGAGACACGCGGATCGATCCGCCTCGGGTGGCCTAAGGGTTCCGGTGGTTTTTGATAACTTGATCCATCAGGGTAAAATACCGATTACCATTGGAGTCTTCGTTGATCCCGGGAGTCGGGAAGTGAATGGTCCAGATAAAAAGGCCTTCAATCGTAGTCTCGAATACGATTCCTTGGGCGATCACTATGTTCAATTTTTGATGTCTGAAATAGTTCCCGAAGCCAGCAAACGGTATGGTTTGAAGCTGCGCAATGATCCCACCTCTCGCGCCATTGCGGGTGGCAGCAGTGGGGGGATCTGCGCGTTCACAGCGGCCTGGGAACGTCCTGACAATTTTAGCAAAGTCCTTTGCTGGGTCGGCACCTTTGTCGACATCCGGGGTGGAAATGTCTATCCATCTATGGTTCGTAAAACGGAACGCAAACCGATCCGGGTTTATCTGTTGGATGGATTGAACGACTTGGACAACCAATACGGCAACTGGCCACTGGCCAACCGGGAGATGGAAGCTTCCCTCAAATTCATGAATTACGACTACCGCATGGATTGGACCCAATGCTTTCACGGGAGCAAAGGAATGAGTGCTTCCCTCCCGGATGCATTGACCTGGTTGTGGCGGGATGTTCGATGATCGCTGCCCTGCTCCTACTTCTTGGGTCGAACTATTTTGGTCGGCGAAAATGGTTTGACCTGAAGAAACTGCCGTTCTCTTTCCAGATGAGTCGTTTGTTAATTTGTTGGTGTGTTCTATTGCTCCTGCACTGCGGGGCTGCTCGATCGGAGAACCAACCCAATTTTCTTTGGATCACCGCTGAGGACATGAGTTCGACGCTGGGGTGTTATGGAGATCCCCAGGCCAACACACCCCATCTGGATGCCTTTGCAAAATCCGCCATCAACTATAGCAACGCTTTTGCCGCCGCACCGGTTTGTTCCCCGAGCAGAAGCTGTCTGATCACCGGGGTGCTGCCGGGATCACTGGGAACTCATCATATGCGTTCCGCCTTTCCCGTTCCGGAGACAGTACACGGGTTCCCTTTTTACCTCCGGAAGGCGGGCTATTTTTGCACCAACAATGTGAAAACGGACTACAACACGGCGACTGCTCCCCGGTTGGTGGAGGAATCTTGGGATGAATCCAGCAAGGATGCCCACTGGAGGAATCCCGCCAGAAAACCGGGGCAGCCCTTTTTCGCAGTGTTCAATGACATGAGAACCCACCAGTCGCGCTCCATGACTTGGCCTTATCAGGCGTTTCAGGAACGGGTCCAATCAGAAATTACCGGAGATCAGGTCCATCAATCTGGTCACATGAAGGTTCCCCCCTATTACCCAGACACTCCGATAGTGCGCCGTGAGCTGGCGCGCTACTACGATTGTGTGAGCAGCATGGATCAGCAGGTGGGTCGCATCCTAGCGGAGCTGGAAGCCGATGGATTGGCGGAAGACACCATCGTGTTTTTCTACTCGGATCATGGTTCCGGAATGCCAAGACACAAACGCTTGCTCTATGACACGGGAATGAAGGTGCCTCTTTTGGTCAAGTTCCCCAAAAAATACCAACATCTCGCGGTGGCTCCGCCGGGTTCCATGGATGATCGTTTGGTGCAGTTCGATGATTTCGGTCCCACGGTTCTTCATCTGGCAGGGCTTGGGCTTCCTCAGGGCATCACTGGAAAGCCTTTCCTGGGGCCAGGACGTTCGCCCTCTAGAAAGTACATCTACGGGACTCGGGATCGGGTGGATGAAGCTTTTGACACCGCCAGGTCTCTTCGTGACGAGCGCTTCCTCTATATCAGGAATTATCTCCCTCACTTGTCCTATTCCCAAGCATCGGTGTTTTGTGACGTGGCGGATATCCAAGCCGAGATCAACCGAGTCAACAGGGAGACTCCGGAGAGTTTATCCTCCTCTGCCAGATCCTATGCCAACGCCTCGAGATCTTGGGAGGAATTTTACGATTGCAAGTCTGATCCGTTGAATGAGCACAATCTCCTCGGCTCGAGTCGGTCAGAAGAAGAGGAAGCCGCCTTGGAGCGTATGCGCCGGGATTTTGCCACTGAACGAAAAAAGGTCGGAGATCTGGGAGCACTTCCGGAAAGCCAAATGTGGGATTGGATCCGGAAGGAAAAGTCCTCCATGCGTGAGATCGCTGATGGAAAAACCACCCATTCCCCTGATTTGGACGCGGCATGGGCGGCCGCCGATTTGGTTGGACTGCGCACCCCCGAAACTTTCGGGCCCTTGTTGGATTCCGAAGATCCTGCCGTACGCTACTGGGGGATCATCGGCTTGAGGAATGCCAGTGTGATTTCTCCGGAATGGTTGTCCCGGGTGGCCCAGCGGTTGCACGATCCTTCGTCGGCCGTTCGATTGGAAGCCGCTTCGTGGCTTGGCAGTTTTGAAGTCTATCGGGAAGATTCAGTGACTACTTTGGTGACGGCCCTGGAGGACCCTGACTGGTGGGTGGCCTTGCGGGCTTGCAGGGGTATTGAACAACTGGGCCAGAACGCTTCCTCGGCCTTGGGTGCTGTTCGCTCGGTGTATGAGCGAAATGTGGACCTCCCTGGAGATGGTGCGATGTTTCTCGCTTTTTCTTCCAGTGCCTTTCTCAAAGAAATGGGCGAACCCATTCGGCCGTGGGATTTTTCAAAGGAGCCGGCTGCCGGAAAACCTTGAATCTACCTCAATCTGAACGACGGCGGAAAGTCAGAAGAAAGGAGAAGACAATAATGGCCAGTCCGCCCAAGGCGGTGAACCCATTGGCTGTCGATACTGCTTGAGTATTCCACCCTCCATCGGAACCTCCGGATCCGGCCGAGCTTTCTTCAAAATAGGGAAGGAGCAAAGCGTCTTCGACCTCATCAGACATGTTCAAACCTTCCATTCCGGTTTTTCCAAATGGTATTAACCGCAGGGTATAGTCGGTGCCGATCGTGCGGGATGAGGCTTCGGTAAGCTGGCGCTTGATGAAAGCAGGTTGCACCACCTTGATGGTTTGGCTTTCGTAGGTCCCCTCCAGAACCTCGCGCACTTCATAAACGGAGGCAAAGAGAGCGGTATCATAGGGGACCTGGGCGGGATCATCGATGGGGCTCTTGAAGATAAGTTTGCCTTTCAGGGTGACGGGTTTTTGATCTTCCGTGAGAAATCCATCCTCACGGGCGCCTTCCGTCAATGAGACTTTGTGCCAGGCAACTTCGTTCTCCCGGGCCAACGTTTCGGAAAGGAACAAATCGCGGGAGGCAATGGCCCAGATCACTGCTTTTTTGGTTTCCTTTATCCATTGACGGCTGCCGGGCCGGCGGGCCAGCGTTTCACGGACACCGGAACTGGCTTGGCCATTCTGAGCGATGACATCAAGAGTAAAGCCCAGTTCCTTGGTGAGGTGTTGGGCAAACCCGGCCCCCGATCCCCATCCCATGTTTTCAAGGCTGAAAATATTGGTGAAACTGTCCCCCAAAAGGACAATGGGGGAGTCCCAATCCTGGGTGATGACGGGTTTTCCCGTCTCTTTGTCAATCACTTGATGGGCGGTGGTCAATTCTGGCAAAAAGGAGGAAGCCTGCGCTGGCAGGTCCAGTTTCTCCACCAGATCTCCCGTATGAGCGACTGGTGATACCAAGGAGTCGAAAGAGCGTGGGGTGGCAGTCAGCGACGCAAACCAGGGGCGTTGCCTGAGGTACTCGGCCAGGAATCGGGCACTTCTCTCCATTCCTTCTGGGGTCCAGTGGGTGTCCTGTTTGAGGAACACCGGAACACCCTCCTTTTTCCACGTCACCATGGCAGGGCCAAGGTCGCAGATTTTTACTCCGAATTGTTCGAGCTCCTGATAGAATGCAGCCGCGTCGGCATGGATCAAGGGGACCGTGGCGCTGGTGTCGCCGAGCATCTCCGGATAAATCTGTGGTTTTACCGGAATGGGCACCAAGATGAGTTCGACGCCAATCGCTTCCAACTGTTTTTGGAAATCCAGCACTGCTGCTAGGGGCGGCTCCCAGGGAGCATGGGTCGGGTCTTTGGCCACCGTGGCCGGTTCAGGATTGAGCGGGCCATAGCCGGTCAGAGCTTCTACCGCAGGGCGGAAGAAGAGCCACCCATCCTTGCCGATCAGGGTTTTCCGGTTGCCTTCCCTCAGCAGTTTGGTTTCCCAAAACTGGGTGTCCCTTCTCGCGGCGCTCGCCAGGACGGAACTGCTTTCGAGCTTTTTCTCAAAAGACTGAATGTGGTCCAACAAGTCTGGAGTATTCCGGGTTACTCGAGGGTCCGCTGCCCGTTTGGCTTGCAATGCGCTTTGGGCAAGGGGAGAAGGATGATGGACGAACTCCCGAGCTGGCACCCAGCCCGTGGGAATGGAGGCTTCATAAAGATTCCGCCACAGAGGCGGCAGAATGATCGCGGACAGAAATAGCGCCAGAAAAAGGCCCACCAACCAACGTTGCACCAACACCTTGTCTGGATGGGCATCGTAGTTTTCGTAGGGATTGGCCATCCCTTGTTTGGGTGGTTGGCTCATGGTGTTAAAACTGGAAGTACAAGAAGGGGTTGAAGCCCTGCGTGTAGAGAAGTGCCACACTGAGAGAAAGCAGCAGGAAGCCACCTAAAATTTTGGCAGGAGTGAGTTTCTCGAGGAATACCGCCGAAGTAGGCAATCCCCAAGCAAAGACGGCGCTCGCTGCGAGCCAGAACCAATTCGCCGGTCTGAGCAGCGAGGCGGTTAGCAGGTGGGCCGTGGGCGCGCTCCCGCCCATTCCTGACATGGCGGCCAAATAGCGTTGGGCCACGTCGAAATTTTCCGATCGGAAAAACACCCAGGTGACCAGGACAACCACAAAGGTGATGCCCACTCTGATCGGGTTGGGGAGATGGGCATACCAGGAGTCTTTTCCCATCAAACGTTCAAACGCCAACATGACCCCATGGATGGCGCCCCAAACAATGAAGGTCCATTGGGCTCCGTGCCAGAAGCCTCCGATCAACATTACGAGGAGCAGGTTGGCATAGGTGCGGGCCGGACCGAGACGGTTTCCCCCCAACGGGATATAGAGATAGTCGCGCAGAAACGTGGAAAGAGAGATGTGCCACCGCCGCCAGAATTCGGTGATGCTTTTTGATTTGTAGGGCGAATTGAAATTCTCCGGAAACCGGAATCCAAAAAGGCGACCCAACCCGATGGCCATGTCGGAGTAAGCCGAAAAGTCATAATAAATTTGGAAGGCGTAGGCCATGACTCCCAGCCAAGCCATGGGAGCGGTCAGGGTGCCGGTTCCGGCATTGAAACAGGCGTCCGCAATGGATCCCATGGGATTGGCCAGAAGGATTTTTTTGGCGAATCCATAGTTGAACCTGGTGAACCCGGCCACAAAGCCCTCCAAGGTATGGCTGCGCTCCCGAAGCTGATCAGCGACACTTCCATACCGGACAATCGGACCTGCCACGAGTTGGGGATACATCGACACATAGCAGGCGAAATCGATGAAGGACCTGGCAGGGACGGCGTGACCCCGGTAGAGGTCGATGCAGTAGCTCATGGATTGGAACGTATAAAAAGAGATGCCGACCGGAAGAATGATTTGGTAGAAATAGGCGGGAAGGTTGAGTGGGCCCATCCCTGCTGCCTGGCTGAGAAGGTTGGCATTGTAGGCAAAGAAGGTCGTGTATTTGAAAAACACGAGAATCGCGAGATTGGAGACCACCGAAAGCATCAAACCGGTTTTACGTCTCGATGCGCTCGCTCCGGTGGAGGAAACCATCATGCCGCAATAATAGTCAATGGCCGTGGAAGCCAGCATCAGGAAGATGAACCAGGGGTTCCACCAACCATAAAACACATAGCTCACCAGGGTCAAGGTGAGGTGCTTCATCACCCGCGGGGAGGCGTAGTAGAGCAGCAGCGACAGCGGCAGAAAGTAAAACAGGAAAATGTGGGAACTGAAAACCACGCTGAGCGAGGGGGCTGACTTTCGGGAACTGGGAGGGGCGAAACCATGGCTCCGGGGCCACTCTGTGGCAAGCCCGGCGTTTCCGGGTCCGTTTTCGATAAGGCGCCGATTTGGCATTCCTCTCCGGGCTTGCACCCGGCTGGGTTCGGGAGAATCTTGAGAAACTCCCATGCCAACTCCTCCTTTTGCTTTTCAAGAACTCTTCGAGACCGGACCCGATGAGACCGAATACCGGCGGTTGACCCAGGAATATGTGTCCACGGCGGAATTTGCGGGGAAGCAAATGCTGGTGGTCGATCCCGAGGCTCTCAGTCTGCTTGCCAACCAGGCATTTCACGACATCAACTTTTTCCTCCGATCTTCCCATTTGCAGCAGGTCGCCGCCATTCTTGATGATCCCGAAGCCTCAGAAAACGACCGCATGGTCGCCCTGACCCTTTTGAAAAATGCGGACGTAGCCTCTGCGGGGTTGCTGCCATTTTGCCAAGATACGGGCACAGCGATTGTGATGGGGAAAAAAGGGCAGCAGGTTTGGACCGGTGCGAACGATGAGGAGGCCATTTCTCGTGGCGTCTACCGGGCCTACACGGAGAACAACCTGCGATACTCGCAGAATGCGCCTCTGGATATGTTCTCTGAGAAGAACACCGGGACCAATTTGCCCGCTCAAATCGATCTCCACGCGGTGGAAGGGGACGCTTACCGGTTTCTGTTCATCGCGAAAGGGGGCGGATCGGCGAATAAGTCATTCCTCTATCAGGAGACCCGGGCGATTCTCAATCCCAAAGGATTGGTTCCGTTCCTGACGGAAAAAATGCTGACTTTGGGAACTGCGGCCTGTCCGCCCTACCACTTGACCTTTGTCATTGGGGGCACCTCCGCCGAGGCCACCATGAAAACTGTGAAGCTGGCCTCCACTAAATATTACGACCATCTTCCCACCACAGGAAATGAACACGGACGGGCTTTCCGTGATGTCGGCCTGGAAGCTGAAATGCTCGAGCAGGCTAGACATTGTGGCATTGGGGCCCAGTTTGGGGGAAAATATTTCGCTCTGGATGTCAGGGTGATTCGGTTGCCCCGTCATGGAGCCTCTCTCCCAGTTGGTATCGGAGTTTCCTGCTCTGCGGACCGCCAGGCTAAAGGAATGATCACGCAAGACGGGGTCTTTATCGAACGTCTGGAGACAAATCCGTTGCAATGGATCCCCGAGGAATTGCGCCACCGCAAAGACACTGGCGCTGTCCGAGTGGACTTGAACAAGCCCATGGCTGAGATTCGTGAGGAATTGAGCCAATATCCGGTAACCACCCGGCTCCTGCTCAATGGGCCCATCATTGTGGCCCGTGACATTGCCCACGCCAAATTGAAAGAGCGTCTCGATGCGGGGGAATCCTTGCCCCAGTATTTCAAAGACCACCCAGTCTACTACGCCGGGCCTGCCAAAACTCCGGCGGGATTGCCTAGCGGCAGCTTTGGACCGACCACGGCGGGGAGGATGGACAGTTACGTCGATTTGTTTCAGAGCCACGGAGGCAGCATGGTCATGATTGCGAAAGGCAACCGAGGTCAACAGGTCACCGACGCCTGCAAGCGGCATGGAGGGTTTTATCTCGGCAGCATCGGTGGACCGGCTGCGATCCTTGCCAAAGAGAGCATCAGCAAAGTGGAGGTGGTTGAATTTCCCGAGCTTGGGATGGAGGCGATATGGAAAATCGAAGTCGTCGATTTCCCGGCGTTCATCCTCATTGATGACAAGGGGACGGACTTTTTCGCCACTGTCGGGCCGGGATGCACCCTTCCGCATTGAGCGGTGGGCTAGTTGACTAAGCCCTGCAATTGCTGCACCAGTTCGTCAAGAATTGCCATGCCATAGCTGATTTTCTTTAAAAACGAAGGATGATGGCGGACCAGCATGAACCGGGGGTGGTGTTGCCACAAAGAGCGAAGCCGTTCGTCCAATGCCACCGCTTCTTCCAGCGTTTCCCGGCGGACCGGATTGCCTCCTTCGATGGAGAGCCCGCCAACGGCTGCGCTTTCAAAGAAAATGACTCCATCATAGCGGGCCAATTCAGATTCCAAGGTGGTTCCTTGGTCTGCGAAAAACTCCATTTCCGGTCCCGGCCAGTAGGCCGCGCCGTCGATGGTCCCCCGGTCGCAGAGGAGGATTCGATCGGGGTATCGCGCTCCCTGAATGTCCTCCAGATTCCGTTGCACGTGAAAGATCGCCCGTTGGGCAGCGCGAACCGCATCCTCCTCGGTATAACGCGGGAATCCTCCCGAAAACATCATTGTGGCGGCTTCTGGCACCACCACGACCCGTTCTCCGATTTCCCGGCGGAAGAGATCAGCGGCGGTGGTTTTACCTCCACCAGGTCCTCCGGTGACAACAATGCGGCAACGGCGTTGACAGAGAGTTTCAGATTCGTTCATCGACAGCGAGTTTGGCTAGGGTAACTGGATGGGATACCGGAATGATTTTGGGAATGGCTTGGCAGCAACTGGTGTCCACAAGGAACATGCAATGAAACCGGAGAAAACCCCAAAACATAGCTCTTGGACTCGACTTCTTGGGGCTCCTCTGGGCTCGTTGGGTTCGCTGCTGTCTGCCTGGTTTCTGATGTCTGCCAGTGAGGCCGCTTCCCGACCGGGAAATGTCCTGCTATGGTTGGGCGCGTCGCTGGCTCTGGTGGTTCACGTCATTGCGGATTTCCTGTTCGTAAAATCGCCGAAAGGGATTCCTTCCCACTCTGCCATCGCTGCCGCCTGCCTCGGCGAGGGATTCATTCTGGTGGCGGCGGGCTATTCCAACGATTGGGTTGTAAAAATCGGGGACTTGCCGGTGGGATGGATTGCTGGTTTTTTGGTCTTGTTTCTGAGTTTTCTCCATCTCCTCTCCGGTCAGGATGGGTGGCGGGGTTCTGTTCGATGGTTCAAGCTGGCGTGGACTGGGGTCCTCTTCTTGGGGATTCTTGCCAGTGCCATTGAGGCCTGGTACCTCCCGCCCGGCAAAGTCGCTGAGTCATCCATGCGTGCGACCTTGGGAATCATTTGCGTTGCCGCGGCGGTGGCGATTGGATTCGCCTGGCGGGGAATGGCGCGTCGGTCGGAGAGAAGTTAAGGATCACGCCCGGTCAATTCTTCCCGGAATTTTTTAGTCTCTGCTGCTACCACCCCGCTCAACCCCAGCAGGGCGATGAGATTGGGAACGGCCATGAAGGCATTGGCGAT
>JADZAX010000530.1 GCA_020852405.1 Verrucomicrobiales bacterium | reverse complement strand
TCTCTGGTGCAGAATCCGCCGAGGTGGCCAGGAAGTCGCCCGGCTTGAGTCCAAGCTCCTTCCATACTTTCCCATCGCGGTGGATTCGCAGCGTTCGCAATCCTCCAGCGATCTCCGGAATGATTCGCCACGTCAGTTGTGTCTTTCCATTGGCGTCTTGGGTGACGGTGAGTTCAGGCGCGGAAAGTTTGGGCTCGATTGGCCGAAGGGTCCCAGTCTCCGAGAACTCCTGCCATCGCTTGGCAAACGTTGGGTTCGGCATCCAGGGCATGGAAGCGTCCTTCGAATCCATGCCCCTGGCATCGCCGGAGAGCACCGCATCAAAAAACGACATGCTCATCAGCCGTGAATCGTCGCAGCCATGCTCTGAGCGGGGATCGATCACACGGCAGACCTTGCCTCCCTGTGTCCGCAGTTCGCGGAACATGGTGTTCATCGGTTCCCAGGAGACGTAGTGACTGGATGTCGGCACACTCTCGCGCTTCCCCCACACGAACAGCAGCGGACCATGACGGGCCACTGGTGTGAAACGAGATCTGAAAACGGGATCACCAAACTGCTTGTGACATCCGCCGCGAAACGAAGCGGCGAGCACCCGGCCCGGATGCCGCACGATCATCTGCGCCGACCAACTCGAGCCGCCCGAGTGCCCCCACAGCACCCACGGTGCGTCTTTTATCTCTGTGCGACCGGATCGGCGCGAAATGTCCTCCAGCGCGGTGAATAAGGCGCGCTCTGAGCCGCTTTCGGGATCATTCCAGTCCGCACAATTGCCCGCCACATGATACATCGGCACCAGCAGCGCGGCGTCATGCTTGCGTGCGAGGGCACGCCAGTGCCAGTCGCTCGTGATCGGCGGATGCTTGTCCGGTGAGGCGTTGGTGCAGCCGTGCTGATGGATGATGACCGCCTTGATTGGCTTCGAGGCATCAGCGATCCAAAAGGTGAACTCGGCGTGCTCAAAGCGGTCTTTCTCTCCCGGCGGCACGATGACGTCAAGCAGCAGGCCATCGGCAGCCATGGTCTGAGCAGCCGTCATCAATAACCACAAAGCGAATGAGAGAGCGATTTTCATGGCAAAGTTCGAGGTCTTGCTGCCGTCCCTCAGTTCCAGATTAGGCAAAGAGAGCGGCGCTTGGATTCCCCTGATCCGTGATCGGCACCGGACGATCTCCGTCGTAGAGGTTTTTGTGGTAATCCACGCCGAGTGCGGCGCAGACGGTGGCGAAGAAATCGGGAACACTGACGGGATCGGCGACGATCTCTTTGGAGAGATCTCCCGTCTGACCCCAGGCACCGCTGTGTTTTAAACCGCCTCCGGCCAGCACACAGGTCAATGCAGTGCCCTGATGCCCGCGACCGCCGCCACTGTCGAACTCAGGAGGTCTACCGAACTCAGTGGTGACCATGATGAGTGTGTTATCGAGCAGCCTTTTCGCGGAGAGATCACGGATCAATGCAGCCATGGCCGTGTCGAGTTCCCGGATCAACACATGCTGCTGGAGAATGCCTTCCTTGTGGGCATCCCAGCCCGTTCCGTTGATGAAGTTCAGGTTGTGTGAGACTTCGATGAATCGCACACCCCGTTCGACCAGTCGGCGGCTGAGCAGACAGCGCTGCCCAAACTCACCACCATACTCATTCCGCAAGTCCGCAGGTTCGCTGTCGAGTTGAAACGCCCGATTGAACTCCGGACCGCTGAGTTTCAGACTTTGCGCAATGGCTGCGTCGTAGCTTTTCAACTGCGGATCTTCGGTCGCTCCGGCGCTTGCCTGGAGGGAGGTGAGAAAGCGTTCCCGACGCGCCTGACGTTGGGGCGTAATCCCCGGAGGCAGTGACAATCCCGCCGGACCGCGACTGGTGTCGGTCAGGTAGAGGTAGCTGGATTGAGCGCCCAGAAATCCAGGCCCGCGGGTGACATTCGGATAGCCGATCAGCACGTAGGGCGGGGCATCCTCGGCCACGGCTCCGCGCTCGTGGGCGATGATGGAGCCGATGGATGGATAGCTGATCGTGCCACTGATGGGACGCCCGGTGTGCATGCGATTGGTGGCAGCGGCATGCTCGTCGATGACGTTGTGGTGAACGGTTCGCACTGCCGTCACACGGTCCATGAGTGGGGCCATCTTGAACAGGTGCTCACAGACTCGCACACCGGGGACCGCCGTGTCGATGGAAGGATAGTAGGAGCCGGCCTTCTTTGCCGTCGGGTCGCCCAGTCGTTTAGGGTCAAAGGTGTCCGTCTGCGCCATGCCGCCACCCAGCCAGATCGAAATGACGTGTTCCGCCTTGCCGCTAATGAGCTTGGGAACGGACTCCGCCATGAGCGAGTGCGGCAAGGCAAGGCTGCCGCTCAGCGTGGCACCGGTTCTGAGAAATTGTCTCCGATTCATGGGGTCGTCAGTGTTGGGAGGTTGATGGTTTGTCGGTCAGGGCATCCAGACGAAATCCCGGTGGTTGATCAGGCTCCAGATGATGTCCTCGTAGGTCTCTCGCCATTCCGGGCGCAGGCGCGGATCAGGGCTTGGGCCTCGCTGGACCCGATTTTCATTCTCCTGCTGGATGGTATTGGCGTCTGGTGTCACATGGTTGAGCCAAGTGACCAGACGAAGGGGCTCCGGCTCCACTGGCTCCGTGATTTGATCCGGGGGCGTGAGTCTTTTTTCAAATCCGGACTTCAATTCAGGAAGAAACGAATCCTGTTCAGAGCGCAGCGGCATTCGGCTGAGAAAGCGGAGGACCAAGTTCTCCAGCACTGACTCCGCTGATTTCGCCTCCACCGCGAGATTGGCCAGTTCGGATTTCCAAGACGC
>JADZAX010000529.1 GCA_020852405.1 Verrucomicrobiales bacterium | reverse complement strand
AAAAAGCCCGCCCGCCAAATGAACCAAAAGACTCCGGTCCAACTCCTTGCGGCAAGCCCCGATTACTCCACCGTGGCGGCGGCGACCAAGGCCGCGCCCGCGGTGGTGAAGCTTTGGAACACCGCCGATGGGAAAGCGCTGGGCGAGATCAAAGGAGATCCCATCAGCGCCTCCCTCATTTCTTCGTTAGAAAGAACCTCCGCCGTCGCCAAACGACTTCAGGACTTGCACACCAAAGCCGCTCCAGAAGCGGAGAAAAAATGGAAGGAAGAATCCGACAAGGCCCTCAAGGCGGCAGAAGAAGTGGCCAAAGGCCGTCGGGACCTCGTCGCCAAACGGGCCGCGGTGGATGCCTTGCGACGCCAGATTCCCGCCGCAAAACCGGAAGACATCACCAAATCACAAGATGAAGCCGACAAGTCGGAAGTGGCTCTGGCCAGTGCCCAGCGCAATGCGGATCTGGGCGTCCGCCTGGCAGGAGAAACCCTGAAGGAGCAACTCTCGGCCCAGACAGCGGCAAAGGATGCCGAGATCACCCAACAGGTCATTGCCACTGAAATCGAAGCCGTCAAAAAAGCCGTCACGGAAGCGGACAAACTCCTGCCCGCAGCCGTGACCTTTTCACCCGAGGGACTTCTCGCGGTGGTGTCCCAGAAAGGTGACACCCGCCTTTGGACACGGGATGCCGCCTTTGTGGAAGCCCTCCCCAAAGCGGCCGACACCCTGCTGGCATCCTACACACGGGATGGCAAATTGCTCACGGTCCGCAAGGACAAGAACCTCGTCCGCTGGACCGCTCCCGGAACTTGGTCCCTGACCCAGACTTTGGGCGATGGCAAAAACCCGGAAATTTTTCCGGACCGCGTTACCTCCTTGTCATTCTCTCCTTCCGGACACCTGCTGGCAACGGGATCGGGAGTACCTTCCCGGAACGGCCAGATTCTCCTTTGGAACACCTCCACCTGGGCGATCAGCGCCGAAATGCGGGAAGCCCACGCGGATACCGTCACCGCGCTGGCATTCTCCCCAGACGGGGATCGGATCGTCTCAGGCAGCACCGACAAATTTGTCAAAATCCACCGGGCTGACACCGGCGAGTTCGTCCAGGCCTTCGAAGGGCACACTTCCCATATCCTTACGGTGGATTGGAGCCCTGACGGGCTGGTCATCGCTTCCGCCGGAGCCGATCTCCAGGTCAAACTCTGGGATATCGCGGCCGGTCAGCAGAAGCAAAAAATCGAAGGCTACCAGAAGGAGATCACGGCCGTCACCTACCTTGGCAAGACAGATGATCTGCTCATTGCGAGCGGCGACAAGACACTCAAAATCGGCACCGCCCCATTGCCGGACAATGACGCCTTCCTCCACACCGCGGCGGCCAGTGCGGACGGCAAAACCATTGTCGCCGGAGGGCAGGATGGGGTGCTCCGTTTTTGGAAAGACAAAAAATTGGCGCAAAAATTCGATCAAATTATCAAATAATGGTCGCGGAAAAAATCCTCCGCCCCCATGGCCAACGCCGGAGACAGGCCAAACGCAATTCTTTGGCACTGTTCTCCTTGAAACTATTTTCATTAGGTTGCAAGGAACCCCGCAAACAGGCATTACGGAGCGGTCTGGCAACCGCTGCCGGGGAGTTTGATTGACGCACCCGGTGAACGTCCTATACACTATCCGGGTCGTGAAATGTTCCTCCAGCTTTTCCGTGCACATGAAGTTGTGCCATATTACCTACGCCGTGATCGCGGCGATGCTCCCTTTGACCCCTGCCTGGTCCGCGAACGATGTGCAAACGTCGCCCCTCGCGGCCGGAGTTCCGCGGGCAGGAGCGCCTCTCTTCCTGCGCATCCCCCCGGAAGCCAGCGGAGTAACCCATGCCAATCCGATCGACATTACCCATCCCCTCAAAAGGGTTTACCACTCCAGTTCGGCCAGTGGCGGGGTGGCCATCGGGGATTTCGATCTCGATGGTGAGGTCGATTTCTTTGCCGCCTGCGGGCCACTGGAAAATGTGCTTTACCTGAACCGAGGTGATTTCAAATTTGAAGAGGTGGGAGCGTCCGTCGGCATTGGGGGAGGAGGCCCGCTGGTCTGGGGGATCGGGGCAACAGCCATCGATATCGACAATGATGGGGATCTGGACATTTACGTCTGCAACTACAACTACCCCAATCAGTTGTTCATCAACCAGTCCATTGTCGATGGGAAGAGACAGGAAGGCCCCCTGCGGTTCGTAGAAAAAGCCAAGGAACTCGGACTCGCCATCGTGGACGCCTCCGTCATGCCAACGTTCGCTGACTATGACCGTGATGGCGACCTGGACTGTTATATTCTGACACACCAGCTCTACCGGGAAAAAGGCCGCCCCATTGAACCGATCCGGATCATGGAGAAAAACGGGAAATTCGTCGTCGACGAACCCTACCAGCCTTTTTATGAAGTCGATGATGAGCGGGACGAACAAGGAGGGTTTCTCTACTCCGAGGTCGGGCGACCCGATTATTTCCTGCGCAATGACGGTGCCAAAGGATTCACCGATGTGACCACGGCAAGCGGCATCGGCAGCAGCAATGAGTGGGGCAATTCCTGCACTTGGTGGGACTACAACAATGACGGATGGCCCGATCTTTATGTGGGGAACGATTTCGCATCACCGGACCGACTTTACCGGAACAACGGGGACGGAACGTTCTCGGAAATCGCGCGGGGCACCATCCGGCACAGCACCTGGTTCACCATGGGAGCGGCCCAATCGGACTTCAACAACGATGGCCTCACGGATTTCATCCTCGCGGACATGCTGCCCACCTCCCACTACATGCAGAAAGCCTCCATGGGAGCCATGGGCTCCCGGTTCAAACGACTCGCCAAGGTCGGCGGCCCCATGCAGTTGATGCGGAATGCGCTCTATATCAATACGGGAACCGACAGAATGATGGAGGGTTCCTGGTTGGGCGGAGTGGCCATGACAGAATGGACCTGGGGTATCCGGAGTGCCGATTTTGACAACGACACTCTTGCGGACATCTTTTTCACCAACGGCATTCCGCGGCAGTTCAACCATTCGGACCTGCCCCCGCTGGACCATGCTCATCTCGTGGGTCGCACGGCCTGGGATCACTATGAAGCCACCCCGGAGCGCCGGGAGCAAAACAAGGCTTACCGCAATCTGGGCAACTTTCAGTTTGAAGATGTGAGCCACGCCTGGGCTCTGGATCACGTCAGCATGAGCTACGGAGCTTCCTTGGCGGATTTCGATCATGACGGGCGCTTGGACATGATTGTCACCAATCTGGAAGATCCTCTCAGCCTCTACCGGAACCAGGGAGCCACGGGGAACCGCTTGGTGGTGGAATTGGCCGGGCGAGCCAGCAACCGCCAGGGCATCGGATCCCGCTTGGTGGTGGAGTTGCCGGACGGCACCCATCTGACCCGTCACTTTTTCCCCAATGGAGGGTATCTGGATTCGGACCAGGCCATGGTCCACTTTGGGTTGGGCAACGCGGAGCAAGTGACCACGTTGACAGTTGACTGGCCCAGTGGCCATCATCAGGTTTTCCGCGATCTTGCCATCAACCAACTGATCCGGATCACCGAACCGGAAGGCTCTGTAAGCCTGCCTCCGGCCATCAGGCACCAACAAGGCGACAAGCCACCAGTCTTCCGGGAGTCACTTGTTCTCAAAGGATTCAGTCACCGCGAAGCGGACTTCGACGATTACCTTCGGGAGCCCCTCCTGCCACACCGCTTGTCCCGACTCGGCCCCGGTCAGGCGTGGGCCGATGTGGACGGAGACGGAGATTCAGACCTCTTTTTGGGGGGGGCGGCCGGCCAGCCCGGGCAGTATTTCCATAATGCCACCGCACCAGGCAGCAAGGAAGTGGTGCTCTACCCTGTCCCCGTGCCTGACTTCCTGGCAGACGCCAAATACGAAGACATGGGCGCGGTCTGGTTCGATGCTGACAGCGACGGGGATCTCGATCTATATGTCGCCAGTGGCAGCTCCGAATGGGAACCCGGAGCCCCCGAACTGCGCGATCGGCTTTACTTGAATGACGGACGCGGCGAATTGTCCAGAGCCCCCGAGGGAGTCCTGCCGGATATCCGGGAAGCCTCCAGTGTCGTCTCCGCTGCCGATTTCGATCATGACGGTGATCTGGATCTGTTTGTCGGCAGCCGTTCCGTGCCGGGGCAGTATCCCGCCGTGCCCCGCAGCGTGCTGCTGAGAAATGACAAAGGCGTGTTCCATGACGTCACCAACCAGGTGGCTCCGGCCTTGGAAAGAACCGGACTGGTGACCAGTGCCCTGTGGACGGACATCGATGGCGATTCCTGGGCCGACCTTCTTGTGACCCATGATTGGGGTCCCATCAAATGTTTCCGCAATGTCGGGGGCGCAGCCCTCGCCGATGCCACTGAAAATGCCGGACTGACCAACCAGACCGGTTGGTGGAACAGTCTCGCCGCCGGTGACCTCGACGGGGATGGCGATCTGGATTATGTCGCGGGCAATTTCGGACTGAACACCCAGTACCATGCCAGTCAGGAGAAACCCGAACTCATTTTTTACGGAGACATGGACGGGAGCGGCAAAAGCCAGATCATCGAAGCCAATTTCGAGCCGGTCTCGGACAATGGAAACGAAAAAATGGTCTGCTTCCCGCGTCGGGGTTTCAGTTGCTCCAGCCGGGCAATGCCGTTTCTGGTCGACAAGGTCAAGACCTATCACAACTTCGCCAAATCAGCCCTGACTGAGCTTTACGACGTCAAACGTCTGGAACATTCCCTGATGCACAAGGCCACCACCCTCGAGTCCTGTGTCCTGCTCAACGAAGGCGAAGGCCGTTTCACCATCCGTCCCCTTCCCCATCTCGCCCAGGTTTCCCCCGCCTTTGGGATCGCCCTCCGGGATGTTGACCTCGATGGCAAGCTCGACTGCCTGATTGCCAACAACTACTTCAGTCCCCAGATCGAAGTGGGCCCCCACGATACTGGACTGGGACTGATGCTGCGGGGCACCGGAAAAGCGGAAGAGCCTTTCACGGTGGTCTGGCCACGGGAATCCGGAATTGAAGCTCCCAATGATTCCAAGAGCCTCGGGGTGACCGACCTCAATCTCGACGGCAAACCGGACTTCCTCATCGGCGTCAACAACGGTGATCCTCAAATTTTCCTCAATCAGCATGACTTCCAAGGGACGCGGCCACTTCGGATCCGGCTCCTCGGTATTCCGGGCAACACCCGGTCGGTGGGTACCCTCGTGGTGGTCTCCGCAGCAGGACTACCAGCCAAAGTGGCCGAAATTTCAGCCGGAGGAGGATACCTCTCCCAATCCGACAGCGACATTTTGATGGCGCTTCCCGATACCCTTCAAGGCAAGCTGAAGGTGATGATCCGTTGGCCCGAAGGGGGCGTTTCCGAGGTGGAAGTGGATTCTTCATTGCCCTACCTCGAGATCAACCGCAACCCAACGCCGTGAGCCCCACCAACGCCCTCCTCGTCACTTCCATACTCCTCGGAACCTTGTGCGTATCGACGTCGGCTCAGACGCCGGCAGAGCGTCTCGCATCACAAATCCCGGATTACCGTTCGTTGCCCGACGCTAGTCCGGGCCTGAAGGCCCGCTTGGAAAAGGAGGGCGGGCTTTCGCTCTCCCCTGGCCTTTACCGACTCGGGAGCACTTTGGAAATCGATCTGGCCAAGCACCACGGCGCGGCGATACGGGCGCCCCAAGGCGGGGTCACTCTCATCATGGATGCCCCGGGTCCGGCGCTGCGCCTCACCGGGACTCATCAGGGAACGGCCGATCCCAAGTCGTTCCAGCCCGCGACCTGGAACGAACGGATGCCCGTCATCGAAGGCATCGAAATCCTCGGCGCCGATCCCGGTGCCGATGGCATCGAACTGGTCCGCGTGGTCCAACCGATCATCAGCCAGGTCGCCGTGCGCTGGTGTCATCACGCGATCCATCTGGTCGAGCGCAACCGCAATATCATCATCTCGGAATGCCACCTCTTCGAAAACAGCGGGATCGGGATCTTCTATGACTCGGTAAATCTCCACCAATCCAACATTTCCGCCTGCCATATCAGCTACTGCCGGGAAGGCGGCGTCGTCATCCGTGACGGCAATGTGCGCAACGTCCAAATCTCCGGGTGCGATCTGGAGGGCAACATGCCGGGAGATGCCACGCCCACCGCCGCGGCCAACATCCTGATCGATGTTTCCGGCACTCCGGGAGACAAGTCGCATTCCGTTGCCGAAGTCTCGATCACGGGATGCACCATCCAACACAGCGGCAACTATTCCGGAAAGGCCGGCCAACCTGTGGCCCCGGGAGGAGCCAACATCCGCTTCCTGGGCAAAGAAGTCTACCCGGTCGATACGGTCTCCATTTCCGCCAACGTCCTCAGCGATGTCTCGGTGAACCTCGATCTTCAGTATGTTTCGGACATCAATGTTTCGGGAAATGTGTTTTTTGCCCCGGGACCTGACAACATTCTGGTCAGCCATGGGCAGCGGGTTTCCCTGATCGGAAACACGGTCAATCCTCGGGAATTTGAAAGGGACGGCGTCATCCGCTTCACCGACAGCACGGATTGCCAGCTCACCGGAGGCACCGTGCACGCCTGTCTCGCGGCCAAAGGGGCCATCGAGCTGGAGAATTGTGCCGGCTTTCTCATCCAAGGGGTGGCCTTCACGGACTGCGGGGCGGGCATCCATTTGAAAAACACCCGCGCCACCAGCATCACCGGTTGCCGCATCAGCCGAACCCTCCCGGAAGGATTCGATCTTTCGGTGGCCGACGACTGCGAGGACATCGTGGTGCAAGCGAACACCTTCACTGGAAAAGTGACCCTTCCGGCCACTTCCAAGAAAGAAAAATGAGGTTTTGATGTTTTTTCAGTGACTTTTCTTGCCACCCTCGGTATCTGAAACCTCTGCACCCATTTGGGGAATCCGAACCGCCTCCACCAGAATCAGCCTCCCGCACCCATGTCCAGCCTTCTCGAACAACTCATCGCTTCCCAAGGATCCAAAGTCAGCAGCCAGATCACCGAGCAATTCGGCGTGTCTCCTGAAAAAACCGACGGACTCCTTTCCGAGATTGGTCCAATGGTTCTCGGAGGGCTGAAATCGCAGGCCCAGTCGGGCGGATCCGACCTCCTCGGGGGACTTCTGGAGCAGGGTGAATCCGGCGGTGGATCCTTGCTTGGCCCATTGGGTGGCCTTCTCGGGAGCGGTGAAGACAGCGTTCCCGAAGAGGGGCAGGCACTGGCAGCGTCCCACGCCCGGACCTCTGCCGTGGGGGGGCTTCTCGGGAGTTTCGCACCCCAGATCATCGAGGCCATCAGCGATCGCCTCGGCGTCAGCAAGAGCAAGGCCAAGGAAATCCTTCCCTTGATTGTCGGTGCGGTGACCAAATTCCTGTCTGAAGAAGGCGGCGGCTTGAGCGGACTCATGTCAATGTTGGACAAGGACGGGGATGGCTCGGTGATGGATGACGTCGCCGACATGCTGGGAGGCAGCAAAGGGATCTCCGACCTCTTGGGTGGGCTCATGGGAGGCAAATAGCCCCAACTTCGGGGTGTTCCGGACTTTCTCGGACTGACAGAGCTCTTGCCGCGCCTCCAGGACCGAAGCGTCCCTTCCAGCATGAAGGGATGTTCGGATTTCTGAATGATTTTCGTTGCGCCCTGCCGGGGGGTGGCGGAAGGAACTCCAGACATCTTCACTAGCGCGACCCATGGCAACCGGCTTCGAAATCCAAGGCACCATTCATCTCATCTCCGAACCCCAGACCTTCTCGAGCGGCTTTGCCAAACGGGAATTCGTGGTCGAAGTGGCGGATGGAAAATTCCCCCAGCGCATCAAGTTCGAATGCGTCAAGGAGAAGATCTCCTTGACCGAAGGCCTCCAGGTCGGTGATCCGGTGAAAGTCTTTTT
>JADZAX010000528.1 GCA_020852405.1 Verrucomicrobiales bacterium | reverse complement strand
TTTTCCGTGGGGTCGGCGGCGACACGCTCAAAAGCCGCCTTCGCTTCGTTGAGCCTTCCCGTGGCCTGGAGACATTCCGCGAGCGCATCCCAACCAGGAAACTGGCCTCCCCGGAACGCCGTGTCGCGCATCTTCTCAAGAATCGGCAGAGCCTCGGTGAACCGGTTGTTGGCGGTGAGCGCCTGGGCATGGAAAACCTTTGTCTCTGGATCATTCGGATACCGACCCAGCAATTCGATGGCCTGCGCCATGGCGGTTTTGTATTGTCGGGCCTCCAGCAGGGCATAACCGGCTTTGACGGCATCCAAGCGCGCGATTTCTAAAAGCTGGGCTTTGGCTTCGGCCCGCAGGGCGTCAGGGTATTTGGGATCTTCAGTGACCCGCATGTAGCCCGCCCGGGCGTCATCCATGCGACCGGCATCCGCGTAAGCATCAGCCAGGTCTTTCTCAAAGGGAAAGAAGTTGCCCTTGAACTTCGAGGACCGGAGAGATTCCATATAGGTGATGGCCTCGGACGTTTTTTTCGCCACCATCATTTTGTCGATCTTGTCCTCGATTTGCTCCAGCGGGGAAGGAATGTAAGGCCCGGAATCTCCTTCGCCCGCTTTCTCCTTTCTCAAGGTTTCTGACAGAGCCGGATCCCGACGGTTGATTTCCTCCTGCAGGGCCGACACCATGGTTTGGTTGTTGAGCCGCAAATAGATGCGCCAAAGATCAACCAGATAGGTGGAATCGTAGTCCGCCAATTTTTTGAGAATTTCCTCGTCCGAAGGCACCCCGGTGTCCTTGGGTGTGGCTGCCGCCGTTGGCTCGGTCACAGACGCCAAGGTTGACTCGGCCGAAGAGGCCTCGGTTTGCGCGGTTACGGACGGCACCGTTGACTCGGCCACAGACGCCACGATTGGCTCAGGCGAAGATGCCACGGAGACCGTTTCCGGATTGGGATCACCCGGGGACACGGCCGGCACCAACGGATCAAATCTCCCGGTAATGGGAGTCGAAATTTGACTCCTCACGGGAGATGCCATGCTCCAAAAACAGACCAAAAGCAAGACGGTTGAAGGGAGCAATCTCATGGGATTCGGCAGCAGTCCGCCCCATTGTAATCCCACTATCTAAAAAATCAATATTTATTGAATATTTTTATAACTTTATTATCTCCATTACCGGTATTTTAAAAATTCAAAGGAAAGTTGGCTCCTGCGGTGTTTTTTTTCCTTGTCTGGAACTGATTTTTCTCTAGTCTCCAGCTCGTTGAAAATCTTCCTCCACAGCTTGCTGATGGCCTGTCTCCTCATTGCGGGGGGATCGCATTGGTCTGTTGTGCAGACGGTGGCTTGGGCCGGCATGTTTGTCCGGTTCAGCCAGGAGAGTTCTTTCTTGGAGAGCTTAGAGCGGACGTTTGGTGGGGAGGAACCCTGCCCGCTCTGCCACTTGGTGGCGGAAAAAGGCACCGACAGCAATCCGGGTGAAACGACCCTGCCTCCCTCTTTGAAGGCACTGGAGCTCGATCTCCCTTGGGTTTTCCGGCTCCCTTTGCCGGAGGTGCTAGGAAAAGCGCTGATCCCGACGCTGGATCCCGCCTCTTGGATCGTCCGTCCCCGGTGTCCCCTCCGGCCACCGCCAAAGTCCGTCGTCTGACGTTCTTGAGTTCCTTTCGGAGCGCCATCGCGCCTTGCACTGGTTGCCAGTGGTCAGGCTGGTGGCCTCCCCTTGTTCTTTGCCGTGGCACCCGTATGACGGGTGAAACCGAAAGCCCAGCCTAATCCGGCGCGCGTTCAGGCATCACGGCCGTTTCTTCGAGTTTATTTCATCGTATTCAAAACATTCCTTTTTATGCATCGTAAAATTCTTAGTTTTTCAATTCTCAACGGGTTCCTCGCCCTCATGGCGACGCCCCTGCTGGTCAAGGCCGGGCCGGAAGCCCCCGTTTCCGACAAGTCGGTCCTATTGGAGCCGGACCACCACTCCCGTCCCGACTCCCACGCTCCCCTCGGTGTGATGAATGACCACACCCACAAGGCGGGCGAAATCATGTTCGGATACCGCTATGTCTTCAGTCACGACGAAGGCATCAAGGAAGGAAGCCAGTCCATTCCCCGGAGCGAAGTGTTCCATCGCTACGCCAATGACGGATTCTACACCGCCGCGCCGGTCGAGATGGACATGCACATGCACATGCTCGAGTTCATGTACGCCCCGGCCGACTGGGTGACACTCATGGTCATGCCGATGTACATGGAAATGGACATGACGATGGAAAGCCGCGGAGGCCATGGCCATGGGGGCCACATGGAGGCTATGGGACACGATCACATGGCCATGGGACACGAAGACATGAAGTCCACTCTGATGAACCACGGCACCGCCGGCTGGAGTGACACTCTGGTCACCGCCATGTTCCCTGTCATCAATTCCGACACCTCCAAGGTGCATCTCGATCTGGGCCTGAGCATTCCGACCGGATCGGTGAACCAGAAAATGCACGGCGCCTTCACGCATTACATGATGCAGCTCGGCTCCGGCACCTGGGACATCAAACCCGGTCTCACCTATCAGGGCTTTGCGGGTGACATCAGTTGGGGCGCCCAAGCCATGGGGACTTTCCGCCTCGAAGACGCCAACGACAGCGGCTACCGTCTTGGGGACGCGGTGGATGTCACCGGCTGGACCGCCTACCGTCTCTGTGACTGGGCGAGCGTGTCCGCCCGCCTCGCCTGGCACAATGAGGGCCAGATCGAAGGTCACTACAATGGTGCCCACAACCACAGCTCCCCCCCGGACCTGCAGCGCAACTACGGGGGAGACCGCCTTGACGCGGGCCTGGGTATCAACTTCCTGATCCCCGAAGGCCCGCTCAAAGGCCATCGCCTCGCCATCGAAGCGCTCACTCCGGTGTATCAGAACGTCAACGGAATCCAGCTTGAGCGGGATGTCACCCTTTACGCGGGCTGGCAATACTCATTCTGAGCCCGCTGATTCAAGCATTCGGGAAGTCACCGCATCATCGGTGAAACGACCGGCCAGAGCGCCAGCGTGACACCCCCAGCAAACCCGTCGTCTCCGAAGTCCTCACAGGCTCGGAGGCGGCGGGTTTTTCTTTGGCAGACTCCGATGAACCGGCCGGGTAGCGTGCTCCGCGTTCATTCCTTGGGCAGGACCGCCTTGGCTTTGCGGTCGCCAATCGTGAAATGACCGAGCACGAAGCGGGTCATGGCAAAAACAGCCTCAGAAGCCGAAGCGTTCGGAGGGGAGATGGCTGATTCATTGCAACCGGTTGAGCAACGCGGTGAGAAGGTTTGCCGTGGCGGAGTCCAAGGACGGTTCGTGCGCGACGGGAATCGTGCCACTGCCCTCGAAGAGGTGAGGCGTGAGGGCATAGATCGGAACACAGGCCAGTTTGGAATCCGCGTCGATGGCGCCAACCGTGAGCGCTTGATTACCAGTAACGAGAGTGATCAGAGGTTTCAATGCGGAACTCTTGACCAGATCGAAGGTCCAGGGACAAAAGGGCTGCTGCCAGCCCGCGCTGGTATTCGCAGGATGCGCGATTTCCAGCGCGGACAGTCCGCTGCCGACAACCTCCACGCTGGACCGTAGAAACGCTTCGTCGCTCACCGGCAGGCGGTCTTTGGCGTCCTTGCGCTGCATCGCCTTGGTGAACGGGGCGAACGATGTCGGCGCGGGCAGGGAGTTTCCCATGATCCAGAGCACGCGACCGCCGTGTTCGACGTAGTCGGCGATGCGCTGGTCAAAGACATCCGCCTTGAGCGAATGGTAGCTGTGGAAGGACGTGGCGACGATGATCAGCCGCGGCACGCGCCCGGGCGATGGCAGGCCATCGGCGAGAATCTGCCGCACATCAAAGGTGGCAAACGATTGACCGGCCTGCTGCAAGCTGCGGGCGATCGCCACGGATTGCACCCGGCTGGAGAAGCCGAGCATCGCGCCAGTCATTGCCCAGGAGGGTTCCAGCACGACTCCCGTGGCGGGAGCCTGATCCGGTTGCAGGTCATGCAAAATCGGGGCGAACAGGGCCTCGTCCGCGAGGTGGCGAGCGCTCAGAAACTCTTCGACTTCCGCAGCGTGCGCGCTTTCGATATCTGGAGTCAGTTCCAGGCGTGCTTCCGCGCTGGCGAACCGCGTCGCTACCTCCACATCCCGCAACGTCCGCACCACCGCCCAGGCCCCGAGTTCGCCGATGTTGCGCCAGAGCAGATCCCGCGCCGCGGGGTCCTGCCGGTCCACCCACCCTGCGGCCCCTTCGAGAATGGCGACGCCACGCGCGCTGCCATACGCGGCGCCCGTCTGGCCATAGAGCATGACCTCGGCAAGCGCCTTCGACGCGTCTCGCCGATCATCGTGGAGGAGTTGCCTCTCGATGGCCGCGTTGAAGGCATCCGCACCTCCATCCGGATCTCGGGCAGACCCCGAGAGATCGAGGAGCGACCGGAGTTGTGAAAAATCCGCGCCACCGGGCAGCCGCAACTTCCAGTCCGCCCAACCATAGGTCGCGGTGTGAACAAGGGGATCGTGATTGCAGGCCGCCATGTCGGCGATGACATGCGAAAGCGTGGCGATCCAATGCGCGGTGTGTCCGGGATGCTTCTCCCGCATGGCATCGACGAGCATGATGAAACACATCGCCGCGCCGCGCTCGGAATGCAGGTCGTATCGGACCTTGAGCCGGGCTTCGGTCAACCGGGCCAGCGCCGCTTCACCGATGTCTTTGGCCAAAAACGGCTCGAAGCTGTCCGGGTAGTGACTGGCGTGCTGCACGGCTTCCTTCACAATCTCCGGGGTCAAGGTGCCGCGCAGTTCTGGAGGCAGTCGCTCGATGATGGCGCGCATCACATCATCATGGCCGGAGCCCCAGGAGAAAGCGCGGTCAGGCAGCGCCAGCCCTGCGATCGCGATGACGCCGGCGATGACGCTGGCACAAGGAATACGTCTCAAGTGGCTCATGAAAGGTCGTGGTTTGAACTGCGCGAAATCTGCGTGGACAGCTACGGCCCGGAATGGGTATTTTCAACCAGTCACCACCCGTTCAGGGAGAGGAAGTCCGCGCCGCTCCGGATTTGGCGGGGAGTTTGACCACTGGGTCGGAGCCCAGAGGGGACCGCAGGACCCTGCCCCAGAAGCGCGCAAACCCGTGCCTCGCCCCGCCAGAAATCCGGGCCTAAACTATCGCCGCTTTGACCGCGATTTATTCATGCCCGATTCCGTTGTGTCTCCTGGCTGCCAGTGTTCTCTGGGCACCCGTGGACCTGCCAGCGCAGACCAGTGATTCCACCACCAGCGTCGAAATGGCGGCGATTGGGGAGTCAGCCATCCTGCCTGTCGGGATCACCGACGACAGCTTCGCCGCGCTCCGGGAACGCTCGCCCTTTTTTCGCACCCTGGACATCTCAGGGTCGCTCATTCTCACCGGCATCGCCCGGATCGAGGACGAGACGGTGGCCACCCTGCTCGATCTGGAGACCCACACGACCCATGTGGTGTCCAAAAGTGGGACCAATCAAGATGGCTGGCAATTGATGGAAGTGAAAGGCGACTCGTCCGATCTTCAATCTCTGACCGCAAAAATAAAGGTCTCGGGCGGCGCCGGGATCGTCTCGATCCGTTACGAAAAGTCTCCACCGCCCGTGAAGGTCATGAATGGCGTGCTGGTGTCCACCCGGATCGGCAATGGAACCGCCGGCGGTGGAACGAATCCCCATGGTGGCCCGGATCCCCGCGTTCTGACCCCGGATCAGCTGGCCGATGCCCAAAAGGCAGCCCGCGATGTTCGGGCCGGTTTCAAGGCCGACGGTTATGGCGACAATGAAGCCATCCCGCCAGAGGTCGTCTCAAAGGTGTCGCGGCTCTCCGTGCAACAGAGGGAAGGCATCAACGTAAAAATGTACGAATACCGGAACCGTGGGCTGGGGATGCCGGAACGGAAAAAGATTTACAACAGCCTGCTGGATCAGGAGCTCAAACGGTAGGATGAAAGAAGGCGGGGCTGCCCCGGATCATCCGATACAGCCGCCGACAACCCGCTTTCGG
>JADZAX010000527.1 GCA_020852405.1 Verrucomicrobiales bacterium | reverse complement strand
GCGTCCAGTGATGAAGCCGCAGCGGGTCGGGGAGCAGACCGGCGCATTGGCATAGAAGTCGGTCATTTTCACCCCCTCGGCGGCGAGGCGGTCGATGTTGGGGGTGCGGATATCGGTCGCTCCCATCGCCCCCAGATCGGCGTAACCCATGTCATCGACGAGGATGAAGACAATGTTGGGCGGTTCTCCGGCGCGCGACATCGTGGCCAGGACGACAGTTGCGGAGAAGAACCAGTTGCGGAGAACGGCAATCAAAAATGAAGGCATGGTTGACCATCCTGACTCAGGGGAGTCATGGCTGGCAACCGGAAAATGCGGGTGGTGCGGTCCGCCTGGTTCAGCCGCCCGGAAGGAGTTTCTGGCAATTCGAAAGGAATCCTGATTCGGAATTCAATCCAGGGTATTCTGAGGTCTAATCAGGATAATGGGACCATCGATCTGGTGTCTCCATCCTGCCAGGGTGGTGGTATAACGCAGTGCTTCCTCGAGAGGAATGTTTTTCAACCTCAGCGTCACTCGGGCATCCTTGGCTTTTTCGGGCGACAGCAGAACAATATTGAGTCCCCGGGACGCTTCAGGTGAACGAATGTCGAGTTCTCCGGCCTTGGCGCGAAAAAAGTGGATGGCGTCGACCAGGGGAGTGTCGGAAAATTCGAGCGAAGGGATCACCAGTTGCTGAAGCTTGGTTCCCAGCGCGGGATTGTCCCGGGGCGTTGGAATACCTTCATCGGGAGGGATTGGCTCGATGACGACCGCCACTTTTTCGACCCGGAGCCTTGCGCCGGCGAGCAGTGCGGTGAAACGCAGGGCTTCGGCGAGAGAAACCCGGGAAAGTTGCAACGTCACGGTCCGGTTCCCCAGCTCAGGATCTTTGAGAAGAAGGTTGATCCCTTGATTTCCGGATCGGTCCAATGTTTGGCTGAGATCAGAAAGGTAGGTGATGGCGTCCTTCAGAGGAGTCTCTACGAACTCTATCCGCGGCACCAGGAGGGTGTCGAGAGTCTCCTGGAGGGGGGCTTTGGTTTGGCCCATTCCCGGGAGGGTCGCCAAGAGGATGAGGCTGCCGCAATGAAGGGTCCAGAATAACTGCCGGCGGGAGTGGAATTTCATCTTGCAGGAAGGGATGGGGAATTCATCCAAAAGACCCATTCGTAGCAAGGAAAGATCGGGCGAAAAAGCCCAAAATCAGGAATTTCATGGCCAGGGCTCGGATTCTGCTCAGTTTTCCCGGTGATTTTTGGGTGGTTTGGATAGAAACTATTGAAAAAAAGGAGGATTTGCCCGTATAAAAGAGGGATGTCGGCCGTCTGAACTTGGGTTCAAAGGCTTCTTCAGAAATTTTCACCTTTTCACCAGCGTCGTGCCTATCCAGTCAATTCACCGGACATCCCGCCTTGTCGGTGCCTTTGCGGCCCTGCGGGATTGCTGGTTGTCGGGTCTGGTCGTGGTGCTTGCCCTGGCCACCATCCTTCCGGTTTCCGCCCAAACCAAGGGTGCCAAGCCGCCGGTCTCCGGTGTGGTGAAAGCGCCGGCTTTGAAACCGGACAAGCCCCTTCCGGAGGCGGCTCCGGAGGGGCAGGTCCTGGCCAGCATTCCTTCCGAATTTGAATCCTGGCGCGATTCCTTGGGATTCCTCTGGCGTCTCGGAGGAGATGGATCGTTGAAGCCCGGGGAAAGCCGGTATTTTAACAACACGATGGCCTTGCAGGTGGGAGGCCTCGCCTTTAAACCAGAATCCGGGACCCGCCGAGAAGGAGGTGTTCTGGGAGAAAATGGCGTCAGAATCCGGCTCAATGGCAAGGCCGGCGACCTTGCGGTTTCCCGCGACATCTGGTTCGATGCGGAGAGGTCGGGGCTGCGTTACGTTGATGTGGTGCAGAACTCCGGCGCCAAGGCGGTGTCGGTGGATGTCCTCTACACCGTGAATTTCAACTATCAGTGGGAAAATCTGCACACGCTGGACGGGCGTAATTTTACTCCCACCATGGCTGATTCTGGCCCGGGATTCGTTGTCCAGTTCGACCAAGCAAGTGACGGCCATCCCGATACGGTGGTGATCGGCAACAGCGAGAAGGGGGCCGAGTCCGTGGGCACCGTGAATCTCACCGGAGGAAATCAGAGGGAGCTTCCTCTTCTCTACCGCCTGCAGATTCCTGCCGGAGGCAAAAGAGCCCTCCTCCACTGGGTGCTCCTGAGAAATCTCCAGAATCCCGCCGCTGCCGCAGACGCGGTGAATCCGTTCTATCATCGCAAGAAGGCAGTCCGGGCCGGCGTGGACGATGAGGTGCTGCCGTTGCTGGCGAATTTCGCTCCCGGCAGCGTCGCTGCAGGCATGGAAACATCCACCTCCACCGGAGAGTTGAGGGCGCTGGACCTCCAGCTGGAAACTTTGGGAATGGAGCGGGGCGATAATGACCTCCTCGTTCTCGGGGATGACAATCTTCTCACCGGGACGGTCAGCGCCCCGGGGCCCTTGGAAATCACTACCCGTTTCGGCCCCCGTCGGGTCTCCTTGGAGGAGGTGGCGGCGATTCATGGTGGCGGAGGCATCGGACGTTTGCCAGAAGTGTATTTGCGCGATGGTCAGGTGCTCCGAGGCAAGATGGCAGGGGCTCCCCTGACCTTGAAGCTGGGCAACGATCTCAAGGTGGAATCACTTGGCATTGATCAGGTCGGCTGGCTGTTGAGCCACCTCGATCCTGACGATGGCAAGGCCCCCAAGGGGGTTACCCACTTTGTCGAAACCAACCGGGGTGAGGTTTATGCGGTGTCCGCAGTTCCAGAAAATGAAGGACTCATCACCTACCTTTCGCCTTGGGGAGAGGGGC
>JADZAX010000526.1 GCA_020852405.1 Verrucomicrobiales bacterium | reverse complement strand
CGCAAAAGAGCAGGCGAAGCTTCTCACAGTAAAAACCCGAGTGCCCTCCGGTATGTCCCGGCAGGTGCACGACCTTCAGACCTTGCCACACGTCGAGGAAGTCGCCATCGTCGAGGAGCCGATCCGGGGTGAATGCCCGGAAACCAAGGATCGGTCGGCCGATGGCTTCCAGGCAACCCGCGAACCTCGCCGCGCCACCATAGGTCGGGCGCCCTTGGTAATGGGGGCCATCAAGTCTCGGAGCCGCCACCCAAGCTCCCGTGTCCTCCACCAGCCTTGCCACGTTCAGGATGTGGTCAAGGTGCCCATGGGTCAGAATAATTCCCAAAATCGGTGCGCGATCCCATCCTTTGTTTCGGATGGCCCGATCCAAACTTGAGCGCCCTCCGATGAAGCCACCATCGATGAGATACAGTCCGTGAGCATCCCGAAGCACGTAAAAGCTCACCCCAACCGATCGGACTTGCAGCAGATCTTCGGTCATATCATCCAAGCAGAGCCTCCCAAGTGACAAAACACCCCCACTGCCAGGAGTCGGCGTTGCAGGTGGCATTCCTGATCCTCAAACTTCCAGCAAGGTGCGGAGATGGGCGCCTGCGGCGGCGGCGAGACCGGAAAGGCTGTAGCCCCCCTCCAGAACCGAGATGAGACGTCCGCCGGCGGACACTTCCGCAAGGCGAAGCAGTCGCCGCGTCAGAGCGATGAAATCGTCATCGGTCAGCCGGAAATGCCCCAAGGGATCCCCGATTCGGGAATCGAACCCCGCCGAGATCAGAATCAGCTCCGGCCGCCAAGCCTCCATGCGCTCCTCAAACGCATCGAAGGCGAGTCCGATCTCATCCATCCCCGATCCGGCCGGCAAAGGGGCATTCAGCGTGGTTCCCCTCCCCTTTCCGGTTCCGGTTTCGTCACGGCGCCCAGTGCCGGGATACCAGGGATGCTGGTGAGTGCTGAAATAAAACACCGATCCGTCCTCATAAAAGATATCCTGCGTGCCATTCCCATGGTGGACGTCCCAGTCAATGATGGCAACGCGGTCAAGACCGTGCACCTCCCGGGCATGCCGGGCCGCCAAGGCGACATTGTTGAAGATGCAGAATCCCATGCCGCGGTCCGCGGTGGCATGATGCCCGGGAGGCCGCACGGCACAAAACGCATTCCGGGCCCGGCCTCCGATGACGGCGTCGACCGCGGTGAGCACTCCCCCCGCTGCCTCAAGGGCGACGTCCAGAGATCCGGGACCATAGATGGTGTCGCCGGTGCTGAGATATCCGATGCCAGTCGCAGGACCGATTTCGGCGGTGGCGGTCTTTAAATACCCCGCGGTGTGAACGCGCAGGATTTCCACATCCGTCGCGGGACGCGCGGTCAGGCGCAGGCAGCGCTCCGCGAGGCCGGCCTTTGCCAAGGAGTCCCGGAGAGTGGCATTCCGCTCCGGGCATTCCGGATGTCCGGGTCCGGTGCGATGCTTTTCAAACGTCGGATCGAGCAGAAGCGCCGTGGCCATGGCAGACAGAAGACTCATCCTCCATCCAATGCAATGCAAACCTCAATCTCTGAAAAAGCACTCCAGACAAAGGCGCCCCGGATTTCTCCGGAACGCCTTTGTGAAGGCCCCGCACATGCCGTCCCTGGGTGTTGGAGCTCACGTTCCTGAATGGTCAGGTGGGCACCCGCAACGTCAACTTTTGCCTTCCTGTAAAAGAGGCATGACAGCCGCCGTCTTGCTAAGGTTCCCGTCGCGATTTCTTAACGGTCCGGGCTCTTTTTTTGTCAGGTTGGTCGTGCACGGCAGGAAATGGTTTCACCCCTGATGCAGATGCATTCCTCATGCCAGATGTCTGCTGTTTGATTCGGTATCCAAAGTATGAATCAGCGGATCTCCACTGCCAAGGACTTTTTCAATGCCTCAAGAATGCGCTGATGGGCCGCGTCCACTTCTGCCATGGCCAGCGTCCGGTCGGGAGCCCGGTAGGTCAGGGTGTAGGCGAGGGATTTTTTCCCTGCCGGCAGGCGGTCGCCCGTGGCATCGGTGAAGACATCAAACAATGAGCACCCGGCGAGCAGCGGTTCGCGCTGCGCTCCGAACACGTTGGCCAATGCCGCGTGCCCCAGCTCCGCATCCACCAGCAAGGCCACGTCGCGGGTCACGGCGGGGTATCGGGGCAGCTCGGCAAAGCGGGAGGACGCGGCGGCCAGTGCCTGCAGTTTGACCAGGTCGAATTCAGCGACAATCACCGGAAGGTCGATGTCCATCTCCCGGGCCAGTCCCGGAGGTAGAATGCCCGCGAGACCGGCTTTGCGGACTGTGCCGATGTCGACCGACGCGGCCAGCGGCAATCCCGGCAGTGTCATCGGCGTCAATGCCACAATCTGATCGGGGAAAAGGGCTTCGATCAAGCCGCGAAGATCATGCAGATCCGCCACCGGAGGCTGGGGATCACACCAGGAAGCGGCCACCGCCGGTCCACTAAGGAGCAATGCCAGCCGCTCCTGTTCGACTTCCTGGCCGTTCTTTGCCACCGCAAAGACCCGCCCGGCTTCAAACAGGCGGAGGCTGTGGGTGCCCTGGCGGACATTGCGCGCGGCGGTGGCCAGCAGACCGGGGAGGAGCGAGGGCCGAAGATGGGACTGTTCGTCGTTGAGCGGGTTCTTCAAGGGAACCGGCCCCAATCCGGGACGAAGCGGCAACCAATCCTGGGCGACCTGAGCCGGAGATACGAGTTTCAGCGTGCGGCATTCAAAATACCCCAAGGAAGCGAGCCTGCGCCGCAGGGAGAGGGCGAAATCATAGGCGGCATCTGCCGGGGAGGCAGTCACAAAGGTGCCCCCGCGGGAGGCCGGAACCGCGTCCAGACCATAGACCCGGGCGACTTCCTCAATGAGATCCACCGCCCGTTCCAGATCAGCCCGGTAAGTGGGAACAGTCCATCCCTGTGCGGTCCTGGCAATGCCGAGCTGCCCGAGAATGCGCCCGATCTCATCATCGGAGATGTCACACCCCATGAGGCGGCGGCATTGCTCCGGTTGGAAAGGCACCGGGACAGGTGCTGCTGGCGGCGCTCCGGCGGCCACGGCCTGCGGATCGGCGTTCCCTCCGGCAATTTCCAGAATGAGCCGCGTCGCCAGTTCGGATGCTCCAGCGACCTGGGCGGGATCGACCCGGCGTTCGAAACGGTAGCTGGAATCAGAATGCAGACCCAACCGGCGGGCGGTGCGGCGCACTCCGGCGGGATGGAACCAAGCGGCCTCCAGCAGAATGTCGGTCGTGCCTTCGGAAACCCCGCTGTCCTCGCCTCCCATGACCCCGGCGATCGCGACCGCTTTGGCTGAATCGGCGATGACGAGATCGTCCGCGAGCAACGCATAGGATTTCCCATCGAGGGCGAGGAATTCCTCCCCAGCGTTGGCCTGGCGCACCTTGATGCCTCCCTGGAGCTTCGCCAGATCGAAGGCGTGCAGTGGCTGTCCCATCTCCAGCATCACGTAATTGGTGATGTCGACGATGTTGTTGATTGGTCGCAAACCGGCGGCTTCAAGCCGGGAACACAACCAGTCGGGACTGGCTCCCACCCTGACACCACGGATCCAACGGCCCACGTAATAGGGGCAGGCCTCCGGAGCCTCCAAGCTAATTTCCTGGGCGGTCGCAGCCCGGCGGGCCGAGTCCGGGCCCCCATGGTGCGACGCCCCGCAGAGCGGACGCCCGGTCAACGCGGACAATTCCCGAGCCATCCCGAGGTGGCTCAGCAGGTCCGGCCGGTTCGGGGTGATTTCCAAGTCAAAGAGGATGTCACGTTCAAACACCCCGCTCAGCGGCTGTCCCGGCGTGAGAGTGGCCGGGAGAATCATCAGCCCGTCCGACTCTGCCGCCAATCCCAATTCCGCAGCGCTGCAGAGCATGCCCTGGGACTTGACCCCGCGCATCTCCCGCTCCGCGATGGTGAACCCGCCGGGCAGAGCGCATCCCGGCTGGGCAAACGGGACGAGGTCGCCCACCTGGTAGTTCTTGGCCCCGCAGACGACCTGCTTGGGAGTGCCGGAACCATCGTCGACCTGACAGACGGACAACTTGTCAGCATTGGGGTGTTTTTCCGAAGCGGCAATACAGCCGACTACGACCCGGTCCACATTGGTCCCGCGCTGTTCGATGCCTTCCACCTCGATGCCGGCAAAGGTCAAGAGGTCGCTCAACGCCTCCACGGAGAGGTCCGAGAGGTCGAGGTGGTTGGACAGCCAATTGAGGGAAACTTTCATGTCGGGAACTGGTCAGGCAAATTGACGGAGGAAACGGACGTCGTTTTCAATGAGGAGCCGGAGATCGGGGATGCCGTATTCGATCATGGCGAGGCGGTCCACCCCCATGCCGAAGGCAAAGCCGGTTACCTGCTCCGGATGATAAGCATCATCCCCCCGGGTTTTGGACACTGCGGCAAATACCGCCGGATCCACCATCCCGCAGCCACCGATTTCGATCCAACGGGCGGTTTTGCCGGCGGCATGCAGCTTCAGATCGACCTCCAGACTGGGCTCGGTGAAGGGGAAAAAGTGGGGCCGGAAACGCAGCTCCGTCGAGGAACCAAACAATTCACGGAAGAAATATTCCAGAGTTCCCTTGAGATCCGCCAGGGTGACCCGCTCATCGACATAGAGGCCCTCGAGTTGGTTGAACGCACTGAGGTGGGTGGCATCGATTTCATCGCGGCGGACGGCACTGCCGGGGGCGATGATACGGACCGGCGGAGGCCCGGTCTCCATCGACCGGATTTGCACCGAGGAGGTGTGGGTGCGGAGGAGCTTGCCGTTGGAAAAATAGAACGTGTCACTCTCGTTGCGCGCCGGATGATCGCCCGGCGTGTTGAGCGCGTCGAAGCAGTGCCACTCGGTTTCGATTTCCGGCCCCTCGGCGATGGCAAATCCCATGCGACGGAGAATCGTGACCGCCCGGTCCAACACCTGGGTCAAGGGATGCAGCGCCCCCTGTGGCAGCGGCCGTCCCGGCAGGGTGACGTCGATCCCGGCAAAGGCCTGCGCATCGCGTTGCGCGACGAGGGCGGTGGCTTTGCCTTCCAGAGCGGAGGTGATGGCCTCGCGGACCTCGTTGAGTTTCTGGCCGGCGGCCGGTTTGTCGGCCGGAGCCACCTCGCGCATGCCAGCGCTGACAACCGTGAGGCGGCCTTTGCGACCCAGATAACGCACGCGGAAGTCTTCCAGCGCGGCCTCGGTATCAAGAGTGGCGATCTCCGCGAGCGCATCGCGGTGGATTTCATCAAGACTGGCGATCATGGGGGAACATCAAAATGAGAAAAAGAAGAAAAAGGCCCGTTCTATACACAAGGGGTGGACCCGTGCCACATGAAAAAAGCCGGGCCCGCGCTTGTGGCGACAGACCCGGCTTTCGAAAGGGAATCCTTGCGGGATCTTACGCGGATGCTTTGACTTTGTTGTTCAAGGCGCCCTGGGCTTTCTCGACAAGCGCGGTGATCGCGGAAGCGTCGGAAACGGCGAGATCGGCGAGGACCTTGCGGTCCAGTTCGATCCCGGCGGCTTTCAACCCCTCGATAAACCGGCTGTAGGTGAGTCCCTGGGATCGCACAGCGGCGTTGATGCGCTGAATCCAGAGCGCGCGGAAGGTCCGCTTGCGGTTTTTACGGTCCCGGTAAGCCCACGTCTGCGCCTTGAATACAGCGTCTTTGGCGTAACGGTAGAGCTTGGAACGGGAACCGCGAAAGCCCTTGGCTTTCATCAGCCAGCGATTGCGTCGCTTGCGGCTGGCTGGTCCATTGGTAGCACGTGGCATTTTATATTTCTCCTTTGAACAGGCTGTTTTTTGTTGCGGTCCGCTGACTCACCCATTCTTCAGACTCTCTTCCGTCCCCTACATATTGCATCTGCGGGGGGTGCGGAAAGAAAGCCAGTCAGG
>JADZAX010000525.1 GCA_020852405.1 Verrucomicrobiales bacterium | reverse complement strand
TTTGTCGAGGTCGAGTTTTTCCGGGATCTCCAGGCCATACGGTTGGATGGATCCATCGATCCGCGACTCGTAGCCGCGGACCAGCAGCCCCCGCTGGGTGGTCCAGGGCGTTTTTTTATTCAAGTAAGCCTTGATCCGTTCCTCGCCCAGGCCGAGCAGCTTTTCCGCGCGGGGCAGGTCCTTTTTGGCATCGTAGAATTCGCCGTTGTCGATCGCAAAGCGCACGGCTTTGTGGAACACCGCCACATCAGGGAAAAGGTCCTCGCCTTCGAGATCCCACCAATCTTCCTGCATTTTCTTCATCCGCGCCTCGATGCCGGCACGCCAGTCCGCGGGCAGTTCAATGCCGGGAGGGGGAAGAATGCGGGTGATCTCTTCGGGCTCAGCGGCAGCTGCTTGGGCTGGAATGGCCGAAGCCAGTCCGGACAGGGCGAGGATCCAAACCGCTGGACGGTATAGGGAAATGGGAGGGATCATGGGCAGGTGGGGCGGGGATCAGATTTTTTCTTCGTTGGTCACCGGATCCATCCATCCTGCGACCTTTCCGTTGCGGAGAAGGCATTTGTATTCCGCCGGGAAGACTCCGAAAATGGTGTGGACTTCAAAGCTTACCGTGACGGAGTCATAGCTTCCCTTGAAGGTCTCCCCATTGATCTGCTCAGAACCGTTCCAGTGGTAGTCGACCGCCTCATTCAGCCGGGCGGCCCGCAGTTCCCCCTTGCTGAGGCTTTCCTTCACCGCCGCGAAACGGGGATCGCCCGAATCCTGGGGAGCGCGTTGGCCGGTTCCTCCGGACGCGAGTTCCTGCTCGATTCGGGGGCGTGCCATTTCCCTCATCTGGTTGATCTTGTTGGTGCGGTCAGCCACAAATTTGGCATAGGTGGCTTCGATCCGTTGTTTAAAATCCGTTTGATCGACCGGAATACCGGACTGCATCTGGCGGTTGGCCGGGCTGGCGATGATCAGATTGGTTCCATTGAGTTGGATCGGGACCACGACATTGCCTTTGTCCATGACACTGCTGCCAATGACCCGGCCACTGCCATCTTTGACGGAGAAAGCCACTTTTTCCTGGATGGTGACCTGCGGCGGGTATGCTTTCGGAGGGACCGCCTGCCAGTTGTTCACCAGCACCGCCAGAGGGGTGATGTTGGGACGCGGATACCGTTGTTCCAGAAGCTTGTCGATTTCACTTTTGGGCTTGGGGGCGGGCGGCGTCGAGGCCACGGCTTCTTTGGGAGCAGGAGGAGGGGTGGACGGCGGGGCGTCACTCCGGGAAGGACTGTCGGCCTTTTTGGTCACCTCAACCGGTTTCTTCGGGCCATCACTCGCCGGGAGAGTGGTGGCGGGGCTTTCCGGTGCCGCGGGGGCTTTTCCTCTGATCTTCGCTATCACAGGGTCGATGTAGGGCCCGAGATAGGGTTTCAGATGCGGATCGTAGAGGAAAAAGCCCGCGACCCCGAGAATGAGGAGGAAAAGGAGGAATTTTTTCATGATTTGGTTATAGACCGATTCGTGTTTGAAATCAAGGTGGGGCTTGAGGGAGACCATTCTCCAAGGAGGCCAGGCCTGCCGGTATCCATCTGATCGCGGGACTCCGTGGTTGCGCTCAATTTCACCTTGGCAAGGAACGGTGGCTTTTGTAGCTTGGGCTCCCCACGTTCGATTCTCCGATTTATCATGCGCCGCCATCTGTTGCCTTTGCTGTCTTTGCTCCTCCCGGCTTACTGGTGGGGTGTCCCCTCCCTTCAGGCCGATGACCCCTTGTTCGAGCAATCGCCGGTTTTCACGGCCGGGGATGCCGGCTATGAGCTTTACCGCATTCCCGGATTGGTGGTGACTCCGCGGGGCACCTTGCTGGCGTATTGTGAGGCAAGAAAGAGCGCCAAGGGGGACTGGAATACGATCGATATCTTTCTGCGCCGCTCGCCGAACGGGGGGCGCACCTGGGAGGCTCCCGTTAAGGTCGTGACACCGCCTCAGAATTTTCCCAAAAACGAAGTCGCACTGGCCCAGAAGTTGGCGAAACCGGGGGAAACCACCTGCAACAATCCTGTCGCCATCTCCGACGCGAAGAACGACGCGGTGCATTTTCTCTACTGCCTGGAGTACGCCCGCTGCTTTTACATGCGCAGCAATGATGATGGCAAGACGTTTTCCGATCCGGTCGACATCACGCCCACTTTCGAATCCTTTCGCGATCGCTACCCATGGAAAGTCATCGCCACGGGACCGGGGCACGGCATTCAGCTCACCAGCGGACGTCTCGTGGTCCCGGTCTGGATGTCCACCGGCACCGGCGGGCATGCCCACCGTCCGAGCGCGGTGGCGACCATTTTTTCCGATGATTTTGGGAAAACCTGGCAGGCGGGAGATCTCGTAGCGGCAGATCCCAGTCATGAGAGCCTCCCGGCGACTGTTTCCCGGCTGAAAAATCCCAGCGAAACCGTGATCGCCCAACTGGCCGACGGCAGGGTGATGCTGAATCTCCGCCACGAGGGTGAAGAGCACCGCCGGGCCGTGACCACCAGTCCGGATGGGGCGACGGGATGGACTCCGGCGACCTTGGATGCCGGATTGCCGGATCCGATTTGCATGGGGGCTCTGGTGCGCCTCTCGGCCCGGCCGGGCGCCGACAAAAACCGTCTCCTCTTTGCCAATCCCCACAATTCGGAAGGACGCGACCGGAAGAACGTGTCGGTCAAGCTCAGCTATGACGAAGGCAAAACCTGGCCGGTCATGAGGACGATCGAAGCCGGACCCAGCGGTTACTGTGATCTCTCGTTAAATCCGGCGAGCGGGGAGATTTATTGCCTATACGAGCGCGGGCAGCGGGAACAGGCCTACCAGCCATCCAGCCTGACTCTGGCACGGTTCAATGTGGAGTGGCTCTCGGGTGGCAAGGACACCCTGGTGGGGCGCGATGTCCTGGGAGGAACGGTGCGGGTGCCGCGGAAGCAGAACTCCCCCCCGGGGCCGCCTCTGGAGGCCGCGGAAGCCGCCCGGAAAATGACGGTGCCCGAGGGCTTCTCCGTCGAGGTGGTCGCGGCGGAGCCAGACATTGCCAATCCGGTGTCCATGGCGATCGATGAAAAAGGCCGATTCTGGATCACTGAGAGCTTCGAGTATCCCCGCAAAGAGCCGGGACCCGGTCGTGACCGGATCAAGGTGCTGGAGGACACCGACCATGACGGACGGGTCGACAAAGTCACCATCTTCGCCGAAGGGCTCAACATTCCCTCCGGCATCGCGGTGGGTTACGGCGGGGTCTGGGTGGCCAATTCGCCCGACCTCCTCTTCCTCGAGGACACCGATGGCGATCTCAAGGCGGACCGCCAGCGCGTGGTCGTGACCGGTTTCGGCCGCACGGACACCCATGAGTTGCCCAACAGCCTCACCTGGGGGCCGGACGGTTGGCTTTACGGGCTCAACGGGGTCTTCAACTACGGAAAAATCCAACATCGTGGGCAGACCCATGACATCACCTGCGCCATGTGGCGTGTCAATCCCCGTCCGGACAGTGCCGGTCCTTGGAAAGGCACGAATGATTTCCAGATTTTTGCCGAAGGCACGTCCAATCCCTGGGGCATCGCCTGGGACGAGAACGGCAGCGCTTTCCTCAGTGCCTGCGTCATCGACCACCTTTGGCATCTGGTGCAAAGTGGCTACTACCACCGTCAGGGCGGACCGTATCCTCCCCATACCTGGAAGATCAACAGCATCGTTGAGCACAAACACCAGATGGCGGCCTATTGCGGCATCACCTGGTTCGACTCCGACGCTTATCCGGAGGAATACCGGCGTCACTTGTACATGGGCAACATCCATGGCAGTTGCATCAATGTCGACACCCTGGAGCGTCGCGGGGCTTCCTACTTTGCCAAGCCGCGTCCTGATTTTGTGACCGCGAACGATGTCTGGCACATGCCGGTTGCGCAGAAAACCGGACCGGACGGGT
>JADZAX010000524.1 GCA_020852405.1 Verrucomicrobiales bacterium | reverse complement strand
TTCGGAAGCAGTGTGGGTGTAGGGAAATTGTTTGACGATGCTCCGGTAAGTTGAAAGAGCCTTGGAAGGTGGGAGTGCTTCTGCTTGAGTAAACAGAGCCTGCGCGGAGGCTTCATCGCCTGAAATCCGGTCCGGAGAAATGGCTTCGGGATTGTTCCGTCGCTTGCCGAACAGATCCAGCGAAAAGGCTCGTCCGGGCAAGAATGTGGTGCTGGCTAGCGCTAGGGTGACAAAGCCGGTGAGGGCGGGCGTTTTCATCGTAGGGGGGTCAAATTCAAGGGGCGCAGGCCGAAGCTGCCGTGTTTTACAACCTGCCACTATCGGCGGGATTGAGGCGCTTGCCAAGAAGACTTCTTAGAGACTTGAAGTTTTTTCCCAAAACCGAAATTCACTTTTGCAAATCAATGGGGCGGGGGAAAGATCAACCGCATGCCAAACGATGATACGGCCTCTCTGATTTCGGAGAAATGGTTGATGAGTGTGGGAGGGTGGATTGCCTGTGGAGAAGGTCGTCGCATGGCCAAAGGGGGCGCTGTCACCGGGGTCTCCTTGAGTGGTAACATTCTCAAGGGAATGGTGAAATTTGGTGCGCGCGATCGGGTGGCCGGTTTGAACATCTTGGGGCCCACGAACATTGAAAACCTTTGCCAATGCGTCGAAGCTCGCCGCAGCGGGGCAATCTGTTCCCACTCCATGGCTGTCGGATATGCCTGGTTGCAGCCCAAGGTCGCTCCCACGAATTCCCCGGCAGCTTTGCTTGCCGAAGGCAGGGAAGCTTCCAGTCAAATTCTTCCAAGGAATGCAGATGCCAACACCGATGTCGTTCTGCCTCCGGGGTTTGAAGTTCGTTTTGATGCCTCATTCATCAGGGTTTTTCGGAAAGGCAAGATTCCCGTCCGCTTGGCTGCTCCCGCGGGGGAGGTTGGACGCGTCTGGGCATCGCCGGTGGGGAATTGGCTGAAGGCGAGGGGCGTGACGCAATTCCCTGCCCTGGCAGTCATCCTTGCAAATGAAGGTGGCGGATTCTTTCGGCTGCTTCAAGGACATGAAAATGTGTGGCTTGGGGAAAAATCATTATCCATCAGCACGGTTCCGGTGCGATTGGGAGTTGCTCTGGAGCCGACTCAGGACGGAGTTCGGGTCCGGCTGAGCGGATTGCGGCAGCCCGGGGCCGAAGAAGGAGAGATTGGCAATCATCTCTTGGATTTCCCGGATGGAGTCCACCTTTATGATGGTGAACGGGCGGTCATCTGGCCACTCGTGGAAATGCCGGGGGCGATTTTGGAAAAAATAGCGCCCTTGCTTCACGGCCAGGAGGCCAGCGTTGAGTTGGATTTTGCCTGGCTTGCTGTCTGGGCTGGGGGATTTGGGGAATGTGTCGCTTTGTCGGACCCGGCTTCGGCCGCTTTGATGCCGTCGATCAGGGTTGGAAAACCTGAGATCTTAGTGGAATGCGAAGGCTCCCTGAATCACGTGGCGCTTCGGGTGAAGGTAAGTTATTCCGATGGGCCAACTTTTTACCTTGGGCAAGTTGACCGGCCGGAATCGGGATTTCCCTATCTGGGGAAGCGACAAGGAGAATTTTTGACCCGGGATGCAGAAACTGAGGGGCGATTGTGTGATATTCTGCGAGAATTGGGGTTTCAATCATCGCAGAAGGATCGCAGCTGGCAGCAATCAGGGGAAAAGGGGATCATACGATGGTATCTGCATGGAGTCTCTCGCTTGGGGGATGTCGGAGCAACTTTGCTCGCTGGCGAGCGATGGTCGCGTGTTACGGAAAACTGGGTGGCGATCCGTCCTTTGATTCATTGGGGGGAAGTTTCGGAGCAAGGGCGCCACTTTAGGGTGGAAGCTTCAGGGGGACTTTCGACCGGTGAGGTGTTTTCCTGGGAAACGCTCCTGAGGTTGAGATCGACAGGCCGATTGAAAGTCGATCTCCCGCCTGGAAAGCTCGGACTTGTCGATGTCGAAACTATTTTGGACCTGGAAGAGGTGCTGCACGACTGTCGGGTCCGCCAAAAAGGGCAGGGAAACTATTGTGTGCCGGCGGCGTTTCGGGCCCTTTTGGAACAATGGACAGCCCAGTGGACGGGAGACACGAGGGGCGAGAAACTGGAAGAATTGGAAGGGGGGGAATGGTGGAGCCGATTGCATCCCTACCAAAAGTCAGGGGTGGGCTGGTTGGTGGAATCCCTGCGCAGCAATGCCCGTGGGGCGATCCTGGCCGATGAGATGGGCTTGGGGAAAACCCTGCAATCGCTGATGGCATTGAATTTATTGGTCCTGGCTGGGCATCTGCCTCCCCCGACTTTGGTTTTCTGCCCGACTTCTTTGGTCGAAAACTGGAGATCGGAAATTGTCCGCTTTCTGCCCGCAGCATTGATCTGGACTCCCGATTCAGGCAAGGAAATCGAGCATTCAATAGCGGAATGTTTGAAATCTGGTCCCGGTCTGGTTCCAAGGATCCTGATACTGAGTTTTGGTTTGCTGGCGCGTCACGAAGCCCTTTTCAAAGGGAAGGAATTCGGGCTGGTTCTCGTCGATGAAGCCAGTCACATGAGGAACCCCAAAACCCGGTTGGCCCAGGCCCTCAGGGGGCTTCGCTCTGTTTCACGGCTTGCTTTGTCGGGAACTCCGATCGAAAACAGGCTTTTGGACTTGTGGTCGATCTTGGACTTTTCCATACCGGGGTATCTCGGGAGTCTTTCAGAATTCCGCGAACGGTACGAGAAACCTCTCAGCAAAGGGAATGATCGCCCTCTCTGGAGGCGTTTTAGGCGCATGCTGAAACCGGTCATCCTTCGCCGGACCAAAAAAGAAGTGGCGGCGGATCTTCCCAGCTTGGTCGAACGGGTCGTTTCGTGCCGTCTCACGGCGGGGCAAAAGGCCCTTTACGATGAAATTGCGGATTCTGCGCGTAAGGAGATCATCAGTTTGGAAAAAACGGGCTCGCAAAAACCCATCGAACTGAGGGCCCGTATGCTTACCGCACTACTTCGTTTGCGTCAGATCTGTTGTGATGCACGCTTGCTCGGTCATTCTGGCCAGGCTGATCTGGATGCTCATACGGCCTCTGCCAAACTGGCTTTGCTGAAAGAGATTCTGCCGACGCTGATTGACGACGGCCATCGGGTGTTGGTTTTTTCCCAGTTTGTGGGGGCATTGAAGCTGATTCGCAGTGAACTTGAAGAGGCCGGGATCAAATACGAGTATCTGGACGGGAGCTCCACCAACCGCGGGGAAATTGTGCATCGGTTTCAGACGGGGCAATCTCCGGTTTTCCTTCTCAGTTTGAAAGCGGGCGGATATGGCCTGAATTTGCCGCAGGCGGATCAGGTGATTCATTATGATCCCTGGTGGAATCCTGCGGTGGAAGCCCAAGCGACAGATCGGGCGCATCGATTTGGCCAGATTAGGCCCGTGACCAGTCACAAATTCATTGTTTCCGGCACCGTGGAAGAGAAAATTTTAAAGCTTCAAGCCACCAAACGCTTGGTATTTGAGTCTGCAATGGATGATCAGCAGCCAATGATGAACGGATTGTCCCTGGATGAATTGAGAGACTTGCTGGGGGTGGGATGATTTTAAAAATACCGCAGTGTTCCACGGGGAACCTCTTGATTATTTTATAATTAATTTCACTGAATCAAAATTCTTGATCTTTCGAGTAGCCCCAGTGGTCGAAGGCAAAAGCCCAACGCTGGCGGATTTGCTCAGCCAATGAGTCATCCAGAGGGCGGTGCCGATTTTTTTCGTAATCCGCATTTTCTTTGAGATATCTCGAGATGGATTCAAGAGCCTCGCTTTTATGGGATATCCCGAGTTGCCCATAAGCCCGATCGATTTCGCTCAGAGGGTCGTCGGTGATTTTCTCAAAAGTAGTCTCAAACAACTCAGACGACGGAAGATCGCCACGATCCTGAAGGTATTTCTGATTGAGTTCCTCGTAGTTTGAAAGGGTGATTTCCGCGAAATCAATGCCGTCGAAATCCTGCCAGGCAAACGCAGTGAGGAGTCGGGGAAATCTTGCCAGACTGGACCGGTAGACCTGGAAGGGATTCCGGACGATGTGAATAAATTTTGCGCCGGGAAACAGGGAGCGGAGCAGAGGGATGCGGGCCGTGGAAGGCGGGTTTTTGAAGAGCAAGCGCTTTCCGGCCTTCACATAGTCCAATTTTTGAATCAGAAAACGGTAGGTCTCGGCAAAACCTTCCTTCTCCAAATCTGAGAGCCCATCCAAAAAAATGGAGCGCCGGAAGTGGTGTCTGAAAAAACGAGGGAAGTAGTAGGAATAAAAATAGGATACCGGATTGAGGTTTCCCAACGCCATTTCCTCTTCCTGTGGAGCTTCCAATGTCAATTTGACATTGTCGTATCCGCGGGTTTCGGGCAGGACTTTCTTCACCAAGGCACGTCCCAACTCCACTTTCTTACCCAGCATATCCCAAGGCATCGTGGTTTCGGCGAAATTGATGAATCCAAATTGTGGATCCTGGCTCAACAGATTGTGGAGGTGGGTGGTTCCGCTCCTCCAATGGCCGATGACGAAAACTGGCGGTTCCTGCGGTGTGCTGCGTTTGATCCTCTCTCCCCAGCGAAAGTTTTCATAGTGGTAAGCTGCAAACCTCCCCATTACGGCCGCTATGGCCACTGCCCGTTGTTTTCTGGAACGAACATTGAACGGCCCATATTTGCTCAGTAGGGCTTTTAGCGTAGACACATTGGTTCCCGCCAAGGGATGAAGAATAGGGCCGGGTGTTTCAGAAGCGTTTTCGTATGTCCAGGGGGTGCTCATGCTAGGGAAGCGGGCACAGTAGGCTCAAGGGGCAAATGATGCCAGACATTTCGCCCCTCAAGCCAGGGGCTGGGCTCAGTGACGAGCCAACGTGACGGAGGGTGGCTTCTTGCTACCTGTCATTGCCTAGGGCGAACTCCTGTGCCAGAGTGGCCCCCCATCAGGGGAGGCCGGAGTGTGAAGTTCGGCCGCATTCCTTTCTGGTTGGTGTAATATATGTTGAAGAATCGCGCTGTATGGGCTTCCATGGCCGCTTTCCT
>JADZAX010000523.1 GCA_020852405.1 Verrucomicrobiales bacterium | reverse complement strand
GAAAAGGAGGGGCAAATACCAACCGATCGCCGGCGGGATTCTGAGACGCTGTCGAGCTTTCAGAATGGATGATGGATGCATACCGGCATGAATGGGCTAGCCAAGCGGACAGGGCAATCGCAATTCTCCTCGCCGGGAAAATTTCTTGACCGGTTTCAGTCCGACCTGCGGCGGGGAAATCCCGGTGGCATCTCATTTTCTCAAACCATTGACCCAAGTCCGTTCCGCCACCGTGTCCCTGGCCGATCCGGCGAAACTCACCCTGTAGAGGTAATCCACGATGCTGATAAACCGTTCGAATTCAATATCATCGCTGGCAACCCGGGAAACAAACTCACGCAACGTCTCACCCGGCTCTTTGTTCTGCCCCCTGGCACTCCAATGGGCAAGCATCGCATTTCTGAGTCGGCCCACTTCTTTGCCTGAGCCTGAATGACCAGCGTTCCGCGGAGAAAGCCAGCCAGGAAACCCTTCCCCATCGTTGCCAGTCCCATCTTGGGCTTCCGGGCCGGATTTCCGACGCTGCAGAAGGTAAAGCCACAAGGTCCGGACGCCCCCCAACAACGCCAGACCTCCCAAAATCGCCATCCCCCAGGCCCCCTGGCTCCTCAACCACTCCAGGACCCGATCCTGCCAACCGAGTTCAACCACAGAGTTCAGGGGCAATCCCACACCGGTTGGCTTGAGTTCGTCAAATTCGTCCCACCGCCACCCGGCCCTCCCTGCTGAGTTCCCCTGGGTGGAAGGCATGGGCCTCGGCCGATGTTCCCCGCCCCCTTCCCCGGGAGTGACGTCATAAACCATCCATCCTTTTCCGCGAATGGGCAATTCCACCCAGGCATGAAAATCCCGGTTCCGGAAGATCACCGTCCGTTCTGCCGCATTTCCTTCGCCGCCGCAATAGCCATAGGCGATCCGGGCAGGAATTCCCTGCCCTTGGAGCAGCATCATGGCAGAAGCCGCAAAGAGCTCACAGTGCCCTTGACGTTCCTTCTGGAGAAAATTTTCGACGGCGGGAAGATCGAGAGGATTCTCATAGTGAAGACTGTAGTGACAGCGCTCTTGCAACCACTTCCGGAGGTAACGCAATTGCTCCGCCAGCCCCGCATTTTCCGGCAAAGCCTCCTTCCCTAGGATTTTGAGAGTCTCCATCCAGGCGGATTCAGGCAATCGGGGCCGGGGGATTCTCTCTGCACCAGGAAACCGCAAGGACGCTGGATCGATGGACTCAACGGTAGGCACGGGGAGATGGGCGCCAATGGAGAGGCGCACGCGACGGACCTTGTCTTCTGGAAGGATTTGATACCAATCATCGGCGTCTTCGTAGACCGCCTCTGAAGCCACGCGATTCGTCGTTGGAGGCAATGGCAAGGCAGGAAACTCCTCCCGGGGGAGGAACAAATCCAATCGAATTTCCTCCCCCTTGTCCCCGATCTGGGTCCAACCATCCGCCACCCCGTCATCGGCGTCAAAACGCCACTCCCCCAGCCTGTCAGGCCCAAGCACGGAATCCTCGAGCACGTTGCCCAGACTCCACCCCCGCAGATACAAGGGAGAGGCGACGGCGGCGGCGTATTCAGCATCGGTGTTGCAGCGTAACCCCACCCTGATGCCATCGCCGGGCTCCAAAGAGAGCCGTTTGGGCAACTCCCGTTCCCCTGTATTTGCTCCACCACCGGAGACCTTCTCCCGTCGGACTTCACGGGGGCCAAAATCCTCCAACCGAACGGCTGAATCCCCTCCCAGCCAGAGGTGGGCGATGGTGGCCCCCCGCTCGGCAACGGGAAACCCCCACCAAATCCCCAACAACATCAAAACCATAAAGAAGACATTCCCCGAAATAGTCCCACGCCGCTTCCCCAGAATCCATCTTGTCCTGGTTGTCCCGGACACAGCCCGTTCTCCCATGGCTTCGACATTCCACCAAACCATGATGCTTCCGGCTAAAGCCGCAAGCCCAGCAGCCTGGGTCCAAGAGGCTGGAAATTCGTACGCAAAAGCACGGAAAGCCCCATGGGCAGCCAACAATCCTCCGATGGCGGCAAATAGGGACAAGGAAGGAGGACAGTGATCCCCTCCCCCCTCCAAAGCGAGCGACCAGGCAATCACATGCAGCGAAATCGCCCAGACCACTGCCAAGGGAAGACTGTTGGCCAGTTCCCCGGTGCTGTCGGACTTCATCGCCGGCAAGAGCAGGAAAAGCACTGTGGCAGAAAACAAACCCAACAAGCGCAGCAACGGCCCGCGTCCCATGAAAGGCCGCAACAGGGCCAGGCCTGTGACTAAGCAGAGGATCACCCCCCCAGGAATCCAGTAACCCGTGACGAACCTGGCCAAAACCGCCTCAGCCGCCAACGCCAAGATCAGCCAAAAACTGATCAGCCTTGATTCGGAGATTCTCATGGAAACCGGGGATTCCGCAGGAGTGGCGTCAGTCGCTTGAGAGAGCCGGATCCATCAAGGCAGATGATCCACCCCTTCTCACGGCTCGAAAAGGAGTCGCCCAACAAACCATCCCAATTGGCAGAGGGGCCATCAGAGATGACAAAAACCTTGTCGCAATCCGACATCGCTCGGAGGCCGGCGAGCACTTCGTCTCTGGTTTGATCGGAACGGCGGTCCAACAATGCGAGATGTTTCAGCAGGCCATCACCGGAAAGAGACTCCGGCACCTTCACTGGGATGCCAGCAAGCCCGGGAGTAGAAATCCGCAGCGGAATCTGGGAAGATTTACAAAAAAAGTAAATCCCCGAGACCAGACTAATGGCTCTTTCCCAATTCTCCGGATGCATCACCGCCCGTTTCCCACCGCCCCAAGCGTGCAAAAGAATCCCGAAACGCCCCGGACGGGGGGCTGGAGGATCCCATTCTTTGACCACAAGCCTCTCCATCCTGGCTGTGGCCGGCCAGTGAATGGACCGGACGGGATCGCCGGATCGGTAGTCGCGGGTCCCCCGAAATTCTTCCGACCCAGCAAGGAACCGGGAAGATCCGCGATTTTCTTCCCACCGGGCCATTTCCAATACCGACCGGAGCGCCGGGGGCACCGTTGGGCGTGGCAGTACCAGCAGCGAAAGATCTCCTACGACGGGAACCACTGAGCGCATTTCAAAAAAGCCAAGGGGATACCGGGAAGAAACACCACAGTCTGCGGAGGTGGCCCGACCTCGCCGCCATCGCCGTCCCTCCAGCCTTCCGGCAGCCAATCCACCACCGGGGATAGTGTCGATCCAAAGGCAGTCCGCTTGCGCACCAGCGATGGCGTCCCGCAGTTGCAAGGCACGGCGCCGACCTGAGGAACTGGTAATAGCCAATCCCACTTCGAAATCACCCCCGGCAGTGACTCTTCCGGGCAGGTGGCGTTTCACTCCCAGACAGGCGCCGTTTCGGGCACTTGCCCAGCGGGCAAATCCCACCAGACAGACCAGAAGCAAACTAAGCACCAACAACATCCCATCCCCCTTAAACAGGGCACATCCAGCGCCGCCGATCGCTCCCCAGAACACGACCAATCCCTGGGTCGTCCAGGTCACGACCATCCGACCGGCATCCATTGGGGCTCCTTTTTTCACCCGTAATCGGTTCAAAACCGGATGATCTTCCGGGCGTTGCCGGAAAAAATCTGCTGCCGCTTTGCCGGATCCGTCACCAGTTTCCGCACCATGGCAATCTGCTGTGAACCGGAGCATCCCTTGCCCTGCCCATCGCTATCGGCACAGTCGGTGCCAAGGCATATTTTCCCGACGTGCCGGTCCAGAAACGCAGCGCCGTGCGATTCATCCCGGGTCAGAGCATTGAGTCCGGAACCGGCCGAAAGATCGCCGAACAGGTTGGGGTAGTCCGACAGGTATTTGTCCATCAATCCTCCCGGCTTCACGGGACCTTTGGGATACATCACTTTGGGATCATGATCAGCGGAGATGAATCCCCACCAACTTGGCCCGTGGCCGATAAAGTTCACGGTGGGGAATTTTTCCAAAACCTTGTGGAACCGGTCAAAGGCCATATTGTAGGACCCTTCCTGAAAATGAAGGAGAACCGGCACCGAGTAATCACGGGCCACTTCATAAATTTTCAGGAGTGGTGCGGAATCGCAGTCGAGGGCAAACTTCTGCTCCCCAATCCCCCTGGCGTCCTTCTACAACCATTTTTCGATCTCGGTCCGGGCGGTGTCCAAATCCGGAACCTCGTTGGCAAAGTAGACAAACCGTCCGGGATATTCGGAACACAGCCGCGCGGAGGCTTCGGTGCCGAAAATACGGGCCGCGAGCCCATTGCTCTTGCCAAGATGAGTCGAGAGTCCCTGCGTCATGGACCCCGCAGGCAACAACACGGAGAGGGTTGCCCCCATGGCTTCCTGATGCCTGACGAAAGCCTCATTGTTCCGACCGTGGAAATTGACGTGCTGATGGATGTCGATCAGTTCCTCTCCAGCTTCGGCTTTCATCAAAGGCCCGGCCAACGTTACAGCAGCAGCCGTTTTCAGAAAACGGCGTCGGGTGAATCCTTGCGCAGCAGTCGTATCCATGTCCGGAGACTACCTGTTTTGGGGTGCGTCGTAAACAAAGAAGCGCTTCCGCGGCACCGGTCAGGAGGCCGCCCCGGGCAAACCCCTGTCCGATGACCGATCGATTGCTTCCTGGTAGGCATCTTCCAAGGCTCCCAAACAGGCCGAAAACCCGAATTTGGACTGGACACTCTCATGGGCCTTGGAGGAAAACGTTTCCATCAGGGCCGGATCGCCCATGATCCGGAGGAGAGCCCGGGCCAGGGCATCGCTGTCCTTCTCCCCCACCAGGAGCCCGTCTGCCCCATTGGTCACTGCTTCCGGAATGCCGCCGTGCGTGGTCGCGACCACCGGCAATCCGGCGGCCATGGCCTCCACCATGCTGTTGGGCACTCCTTCCTGATCCTGATTGGCGGTCAATTCACTGGGATGAAGGAAGAGGTGCGCCTTTGCCAATTCTGCGGCAAGCCGCTCCTGATCGACCCAGCCAAGCATTTCAACGTGTTCCTGCATTCCGGCGGCCAGAACAGCTTTCCGGAAAGGTTCTTCTTCCGGACCGCTTCCGGCAAGGATCCATTTTGCCGCGGGCCATTGCTCGACCACCTTGGGCAACGCCCGCAGCGCGGTGTAGAGCCCTTTTTTGGGAATGAGACGGCAGGCCTGCAGGAGTCGCCAGCGTCCGTCGGCAGGAGCGGAACGCACCGCAAACGGGATGGAATCGATAGGCACCGGGGTGCGGTTGAGGCGGAGTTTTTCTTCGGGACAGCCCATGGATTTGAGGCGGTCGAGGAGGGATTGGCTACGCGCCAGGACAAGGCCGGCGGAGGCGAAAACTCTCTTCAAACCGGCCTCCCCCGCCTCTTCAACGATTTTGATGACATCGACCCCATGGAAGGAGACGATCCAGGGGATACCGGCATCTTCCAACATTGGCAGGTATTTCGCGGCCTTGTGCCCGTAGTAGACATGGACCACAGCAGGCCGCCATTCCCGGAGCCGCTCCACCAGGTCATAGGAGTGGTAATATTCCCCGTCCCGCCCGACATGACCGATTTTGACGGGAGGCGGCCATTGCTTGACGATGTGCTTGAACCACAGCCGCAGCAGGAAATTTCCCCGGTAACGGGGCCTCGTCCGCTTTTCGAGGGTAACGATGGGATCATGGGGGAACTGCTCCAGATTGGCCGTCTGCTCCGTGAAAACCACGGTCCTGAATCTTTCCAGGTTGGCGATTTGCCGGTATAGGCTCTGCATTTCCCGTTTCAGGTAGGTTCCACAAAGACTGACGACGAGGGGTCGTTCAGATTCCTGGCCCGGGGAGGCGTCATATGGGTCAATCGGCATGTGTTTGGCAGGGAGAATCCTCCCCGGATGGGTTGGCAGAATCGACAAAAAAAATTATTGCCCGTTTCGCATCAATATCGTATTTCAGACCACCATGTCCTACGAGTTACAAGGTACGATTAAGGAAATCTTCGAGACCAAAGAGTTCAACAAAGGATTCACCAAGCGGGAATTTGTGGTCACCATCAATGAAGGAGACCGGTTCCCCCAGCATATCAAAATGCAGTTGGTGAAAGAACGCTGCGCCATCTTGGACCAATACAAGATTGGCGACAGAGTCAAAGTGAGCTTTGAGTTGCGTGGAAGCGAATACAAAGAGCGGTATTTCACCGAAATCCAAGCGTGGCGGATTGATCCTGCGGAAGGAGAGGCCCCCCAGATCAGCAGCCAGGGAGGCAGCGCTGATCGGGCCGGCGAAAGCAGGGGCAATTTCAATCGCGGATCCGGAGGCGGTGGCGGTAACCAAGGACCCAGCGG
>JADZAX010000522.1 GCA_020852405.1 Verrucomicrobiales bacterium | reverse complement strand
TCGAAAGCTCGGCGACTTCGGCCTCCGTGAGATAGCCTTCCGTAAGCATGCGGCGGAAGACGATATTGCGGGTTGTGCGCGACTCGTCGGGATCGTTGAAAGGGGAGAGACGGTTCGGGCTTTTGATCAGTCCGACGAGCGTGGCACACTCCTCGGTGGAGAGGTCGTGGACCTCCTTGCCGAAGTAGCCGTTGGCCGCCGCATTGACTCCGTAGAAACCGCTCCCGAAGTAGATCCGGTTCAGGTAAAGCTCGAGCACTTTCCGCTTCATTTGTCGGCGGTCCTTGGTCTCCTCAAGCAGGAATTCCTCGATCCGGTTCGCCAGGAATGCTTCGGTCACTTTGCGGCTGATGCTGCGATCCTTGAGCTCAAAAGCATTGCGTGCGAGCTGCTGGGTGATGGTGCTGGCTCCCTGGGTCACTTCCCGCGCCTGAATGTTGAGGATGACCGCCCGAATGATCCCGATCTTGTCCACTCCGTCATGGGAGTAAAAACGCTCGTCTTCCGTGGCGATGAGGGCGTTGATCAGAGCTTCCGGGATTTCTGCGATGCCCACAGGCTTGCGGTTCTGCACGAAAATGCGTCCCAGCTCCGCCCCGTGCCGGTCATAAATAATGCTGGCGACCTCCAGTTTCTCGAGCTGTGACATGTCGAGAGAGTTCGCGAAGTCTTTCCGCGGTTTGGCATAGAAATACACCACTGTGGCCCCGATGATCCCCACCAGCAGGCCGAGGAGTGTCATCCCGATCAGAACGCTGACATACCAAGGTCTGCGCTTCCGGCGGCGGAACTCGTGTTTGCCCCGGCGTGGCGGGAGGTCGATGGTGTCTTCGAAGCTGGACAAGGGAAAAAGTCCTGGAATTCAGTTTTTCAAGGGTATCATGGCCCCAGAATGTGCGCAGAGCAAGTGGAAGCCAATGACGTTCCGGGGAATGCCCCGGAGCCGCTCAGGAGGGTCATATGGGAAACCATGATACGCTCCGGTGGAGCCATTTCTTTCGCCGAATTCATGGCGTTGGCTCTCTACCATCCGGAATGGGGCTACTACGCCCGTCCCGGGATGCGCACGGGGCGGAGAGGCGATTTTTACACCAACGTCAGTGTGGGCCCGGCCTTTGGTGAGATCCTAGGCTGGGCAGCGGAGGCCCGGTGGCGGCTGGCGGGAGAACCTGCCGTTTTCCATCTGGTTGAGCAGGGTGCCCACGATGGCCAACTGACGGACGATCTGCAATCCGGGCTGGTGAAGCGGGGAAGCCCCCTGGCCAGCGCGGCCCGGCATTGGATCGTGGAGCCCCTTCCCGGGCGGGCCTTGGCGTTGCGGACACGTTTTGGCGACTCTGTCCAGGTGGTGGCCGATCTGGCAGATATTGTCGCGCCTCAAGGGCTGTTTTTTTGCAATGAGTTGGTGGATGCTTTGCCGGTGAATGTCCTGGTGGCCCGCAGTGGACGCTGGTGTGAGCGGGTCGTGGGCTGGGAAAAGGATGGTCCGGTCTGGCTGGAACGGGAGCTGCAGGACGATTCCCTGCCAGAAGTGGTGGCGGATTTGGGCGAAGCGGGGCCGGAGGGCCATGTCACCGAGTTCTGCCCCGGCCGCAAGCAATGGGTCCAGCAAGTGGGCCGCCTCTTTCCGGAAGGGGGGTGGTGGTGGGTGTTTGACTATGGGGAACCCGGGGTCAGGGGCGAAACACTGCGGTGCTATGCCGGTCACCAACGCACCCAGGATCCTTTCCAGGAGATTGGCCGGTTGGATATCACCTCCGATGCCGATTTTGGGGCGATGTCGGAGGAAGCCCGCGCGGCAGGGTTGGAGGTCCGTCCCCTTCAGGATCAACACGATTTTCTCACCCGTGAAGCCGTTATATGGCTTTTGTCGATCGAGCAGGAAACCTCCTCGGTTGGCCATATTCCAGTTGAGCTGGCGTCAAGAATCCGTCAATTCCGCACCCTGACCCACCCCGGTCTGATGGGGCGCTTGTTCAAAATCAGCGAATGGCGCCGACTCTGAAGTGGAATCAGGGAACCGGAGACCCCGCAGGAGGTGCCTTTGCCACCGGAGTTGCGGCGCTGGAGACCGCTGGCGCGGATGACCCGGTGGGTGGGTCGGAACTCTGTTCCGGTTTGCCGGCAGGGAAGGCGTTGCGTTGAATTTCCCGAATTTTCAGCCGCATCGCTTCCACTTCCTCTTTGGTAAATTGCTTGCCATCGGGCAGGTCCAGCATGGTGAACAAATCGGACATGCCGGCGTGAATGGCCTTGATGTGTTTCAGTTCCTGGACTTGGGGCTCCAGCGTTTCGAGGGTCATCAGGAAATATTCCACAAGATCCCGCCGGGCAAGAACCTGTGCCTTTTCGGGTTTGAAATCCTCCAGTGCGGCAGTGCAGGCGATTTCGAAAGCCCGCATCCAGCCGCCCAGGGCAATGAGGTGGGCGACTTCTACATCCCGCAAGAGCAGCATTTCCGCCTCGACATCCATCTGGGTTTTGGCCAGTTCGGTTTTCAGGCCAGACCAGTCCGACAGCGCGCTATGTTCGAAAAGGCTTTTCGCGTGCTTGGACAGGCGGGAGCCCGCCCCCAAAATTTCGGCATGCTTCTTCAACGCGCGGGCCACTGTCTCGAGGTCGCCCAGTTTTTCGGCTTCGACAGCACAAAATCCATCCGCGATGAGACCTCCCAGAGCAATGGCGAGCTTGGTTCGGTCTTTGGGAGTCGACTTCGAAGGCTCACGCTTGAGCTTGTCGTAGGGCAGGGGGCGGAGTTTTTGAAGGTCGTCGAAAATTTTCCGGATCGAAGGAGTCGTGAATTGATTGACGCCATACTCCTCCCGCAGATGTTCGTCTTCGATAAGATCCTCCGGAATTTCCTGGGCCACCAGAGCCCTGCCGGCTAGGCCCGCAGCCAAGCAACAGACCAACCCGATGACCGCAGCAGGGGTGGGAAAAATGGAGGGTGTCACAGCCTTGGATGGAGATCGAATGAAGACGCCGGAGCGGCGTAGAATCGGGTGACTTTACATGCATTCAATAAACCACGCCAAAGGATAATTAAGAAGATATGGTTGATAGTTTTGTTTTCGAAACTATTTTTTAAAAAGATTCTCCATTTGGCGTCCCAAAAGCCATCTTTTTTGACCGTTCCATGACTCCACCGCGCTGTTTGTTGTTGTCGTTGCCTTGGCTTGCTCTCTTTCTCTGCCAGTGTGCCAGAGACAAAATCCATACCATCGCGATTTCCGTGCCAGATCAGCGCATGGCGGTATACAAAAAAGGGGAGTTGATCCGGGAATACCGGGTCTCGACATCCAAATTTGCCCTGAGTGACCAGCCTGGCAGCAAAGGGACACCACTTGGCCACATGGAGATCGCGAAAAAGTTCGGAGGCGGATTGCCGCCGGGAGCGGTGTTGAAAGACCGCAAATGGACCGGGGAAATTTTGCCGCCGGATTCCCCGGGGCGGGACCCCATCGTCAGCCGGATCCTTTGGCTGCGCGGTCTGGAACCTCAGAATGCCAATGCCTACAATAGGTATATTTACATCCATGGCACGGCGGAGGAATCCCGCCTGGGTTCTGCGGCCAGCTACGGTTGCATTCGCATGGCCTCACGGGATGTGGTGGAACTGTTTGACATCGTCGGTGTCGGGGCCGGTGTGGATATCCGCAATGAGCCCCTGCGGCGCGTGAGCCCTGGTCCGGCCCCGGTTGCGTGGGTGAGTCCAATATCCCCGTTAAACCAGTCTGTCGAGGCCCCCCGTATCATGCCTCCTCATCCGGAGGCCAGCGCCGTGCTTCCAACGAGGATCCCGCCTCCTCCTCTTCCTACTTCATCTGAAATGGTCTGGATTCCCCCAGGCCCTCCGGGGTCCTATGCCATGACCCCTTGAAGGCAGAGGATTCAGTTTGCTTTTCCCCGGCGCGATTCGCACCCCGGGGACGCGGCGTCCAGAGATCAGTTGGCTCCGGCAACTCGAGATGACGAAACAAAAATTGCGCTGGGGGATCCTGGGGACCGGGATGATCGCGGGCAAATTCGCCTTCGATCTTCCCCGCTCACAGGGGGGTGTTCTGCTGGCCACCGGTTCCCGAACTCTGGCGTCGGCACAACGTTTTTCTTTCCAGTATGGTGGGAAGGCCTGTGCCGGCTATGAATCGGTGCTTCATGATCCGGCGGTCGATGCCGTCTATGTTGTGCTGCCCAATGGCATGCACCATGAATGGACTCTCCGTGCTTTGGATGCCGGCAAGCATGTCCTTTGTGAGAAGCCGTTTGCCGCGAACTTCCGTCAAGCGGAGGAAATGTTCGCCGCTGCGGATCTCTCCGGTTGCCTGCTGGTCGAGGCGTTCATGTACCGGGCCCATCCGTTGCTGCACAGTCTCATCGCCACGGTGCGGAGCGGCATCCTTGGGGAGTTGCGTCTCATCCGTTCCAACTTCACGTTTGCCCGTCCGGAGTTGAATCATGACGCCCGGTACCATTCCGGACAATCCGGTGGTGCTCTGATGGATGTGGGCTGTTATTGCGTGAATCTATGCAGGCAGGTGGTTGGTGTCGAGCCGGATGCGGTTCAGGCCATGGCCCATCTCCATCCGGGCGGGGTTGATGAATACGCTGCTGCTCTGCTCCGGTTTCCCGGAGACGTTCTGGCCACGATCACCTGTGGAATGACCGTGGTCTCGGATGACATGACCCATATCGCCGGCACCGAGGGGAGGATCGCCATCCGGGCGTTTTGGTTTGGACGCGACGGTTTCACCGTGACCCGGGGGGATCATACCCAGACCATCCAGGTGGAGGAAACGCGTCCCCTCTATGCCATGGAGGCGGACGCGTTTGCCGCGGCGGTCTTTGGCCAGGCTCCTCCCTGGATCAGCAGGGAGGATACCTTGGGCAACATGCTCGTTCTTGACGCTCTCCGGCAGAGTGCCGGTGTTCCGCTTGGTTGAGCGGGG
>JADZAX010000521.1 GCA_020852405.1 Verrucomicrobiales bacterium | reverse complement strand
TGGACCTCACTGAGGCTTCCCCTCCTCGACTGGCCCTGCAAATACGGGGATCTCGGAGCCTGGAACTGCTGTTTTTTTGTTATCGGAGGCGTCATCCTCGTCCTCATGGGCGGTGGACGGACCATGTCCCCGCAGTCCCGGCTGCAGTGGCGGCGGTTCCGCAGTTCCCGTCGAGGATTTGTGTCGTTCCTCATCCTTGGCGTGCTGGTGCTGCTCGCCATGCTGGACTCTCTCGTCGTGGGGAGCAAAGCGATCGCGGTCCGCTACGAGGGGCGCTGGTCGTTCCCCGCCTTCAATGCCGTCCCCACTACCGGAGACGCTTTCGGGTTGAGCAATGACGAGCGGGTGAATTTCCGCGAGCTGCAGCAGCGGTTTCGCGAGGAAAACAAGGGCAATTGGGTGATCATGCCGCCGGTTCCCTGGGATCCGGTGTTCGACAGCGACGTTTCCCAGACGGCCCTGGTGACAAAGGCCGCCGACGGTCTTTATTACCGGGAGGACCAGAGTCAACCCTACTCCGGCTCGGCCCGTCGCTACCATGACCAGGACCGGAGCCAGCGTTTCGCGGAGGCGGGATTCCGCCGCGGACGACTCGAGGGCCGGTTCGAAGCTTTCCTGCCCGATGGAACCCGTCTGCTGACCCGCGAGTACACCCACGGGGAAGTCACCGAGGAGTCCTGGGCAACCGGCAGTGACCGGACCGCTTATCCGCTGGACGCTGCCGAGCCCTCCTGGGTCGCCGCACTCTATGCCCCACTCCCCCCTTCGGCTAAGCAAAAGCATTACCTCGGAACAGACAGCCGCGGCTGGGATTTGGCGGCGCAAATTTTCGGGGGCTGGCAGGTCAATGTGCAGGCGGGACTGTTCTATCTCCTGCTGACCTACCTCGTCGGCATCACCATCGGATGCACCATGGGGTATATCGGCGGGACCTATGACCTGACGGTGCAGCGCATCATGGAGATCATGATGAATGTCCCGTTTCTCTACCTCGTGGTCATCATCGTGTCCATGGTCGGCCGGGAGAATGTCACGGTGCCCAAGTTGATCGGCATCATGGCGGTGTTTTCCTGGATCGGCGTGGCCGTTTATCTGCGGGCCTCCACCTACCGGGAGCGCGAGCGTGTTTTCGTCGGAGCCGCCCAGGTCATCGGGGCCTCGCATCCGCGGATCATCTTCCGCCACATTCTGCCCAACGTGCTGGCCACGATCGTCACCCTGATCCCGTTCGATGTCTCGGGCATTATCTTCAGTCTCACCGCTCTGGCGTTCATCGGGTTCGGCCTGCCCGACACGTTTCCCTCCTGGGGGGTCATCTTCGACGACGGGGTGGACTACCTGAGCAGTCCCTGGATCGCCAGTTCCGCCTTTGCCGCGATGGTCGTGGTCCTCGCCCTGATCACCTTTGTCGGCGAAGCCATCCGCGATGCCTTCGATCCCAAAAAATTTGCCTACTACCAATGAGCCGCCCCCCCTTGATGTCCCGGGCCGGCCTCCGTGCCGCCCTGCTTCTCCTGCCCCTGCTGGTGGCGGCGGGTTGCGCGCGGGTGGACGAATTCCCCCCCCACGATTGCACCGCCGAGTACGAGGCATTCCTCAAGGACTACAACACGCAGGTGATCAAGGAGGCCAAAGCCAATCTGCTTGAGATGGAGCCCAAGGAAAAGGCCCTCGCGGCCGACCCCGCCCAGACCGCCGAATTGGACGAACTGCGCCGCGACCTGACGAAACTGCGCCGACGCCTGGACCATCCCGAGTTTTTCACGTTTTCCACCACCGCCGATGTCCCGGCCGACCTGGTGTGGGAGAATGGTCAGAGCGAACCCGAAGTCGGCGACAATGCGGCCAAAAAGGGGGGCAAACTGACCGACTTCATGCTCTCGTTCCCCCCCACGATGCGCGTCATCGGGGCCAATGCGAACAATTCCTTCCGTTCTGAACACTGGGACTACATCGAGATCGGCCTGACCGGCCTGCACCCTGACACCGGAGCGGTCATTCCCGGGCTCGCCAATGAATGGGCGGTGAGCGCGGACCGCCGCACCGTCTATTACCGCCTCGATCCCGATGCCACCTACTCCGACGGGGTGCCCGTGGTGGCGGATGACTTCATCTTCCAGTTTTATCTCCAGCTATCCAAATACCCGACGAATCCTTTCGGCAACGAGTACTACGCCACCCAGTTCGAAAACATCACCAAATATGACGAGCGCACCCTGTCGATCACGGTCGCCGACGCCCGACCTCTCACCCCCTATTTCACCAGCGTCCCGGCGGCGCCGCGGCATTTCTACCGGGAGTTCGGACCGGACTTCGAGCAGCGCTACGACTGGCGCAGCCGCCCTTCCACCGGGGCGTTCATCATCCACGAGGAGGATGTCAAGAAAGGTTACTCCATCACCCTGAGTCGCGTCACCGATTGGTGGGCCAAGGACAAGAAATTCTACAAGAACCGATGGAACGTGGACCGCATCGAAATGCGGGTGATCCGGGAGCAGGAGAAAGCGCTCGAAATGTTCAAGGTCGGACTGCTCGACACCTTCATCCTCAACCTGCCGGAATACTGGTACGAAAAAACCGACGTCGATCCGGTCTTCAACGGCTACATCGAGAAGGCCAAATTCTACAACCAGTACCCCCGCGTCAACCGGGGGCTTTACATCAACACCAGCAAACCACTCCTCGACAATCTCGATGTCCGCATCGGACTCGCCTACGCGACCAATTTCGACAAGGTCATCGAGTTCGACCTGCGCAACGACTACTCCCGCATGCGCACCTTCGCGGACGGCTATGGAGACCTCTCCCACCCCACGCTGAAAGCGCGGGAATTCTCCCCCCAGAAAGCCCGCGAAGCCTTCGCCAAGGCGGGATTCACCTCGACCGGAAAAGACGGGGTGCTGGTCAATGCCGCGAAACAACGCCTCTCCTTTGAAATCACCTACCCAAAATCCGCGACAGGCGACAAGATCATGCAGCGTCTCAAGGAGGAGGCCCTCAAGGTGGGGTTGGAGTACAAGCTGGACGGCGTGGACGGAACGTCTTACTTCAAAAAGGCAACCCTGAAGCAGCACGACATCACCCTCTCGGGATTCGGGCTGGATCCGCCATTCATGGACTACTTCCAGTTTTTCCACAGCAAGGATGCCTACGAGCCCGACGGAAAAACACCGAAGACCAACACCAACAACCTCTTCTGCTACGCCAACCCGGAGATGGACAAATGGGCCACGATCCAGCGTAACGCGACCACGATCGAGGAAATGCGCGAAGCTTCCCACAAGTGCGAGGAGTTCATCCACCGCGATGCCATTTTCATTCCCGGCTATGTGCAGGATTATTACCGCCTAGGCTACTGGCGCTGGGTCCGGTTTCCGGCCAACACTTTCAATGTGAAGATCGCTTACGACGCCATGGAAGCGGGGGTGCAGTGGGTGGATGAGGACCTCAAAAAGGAAACCCTCGCCGCGATGCGCTCCGGCAAGACCTACCCGGAAGTCCTGAAGGTCTATGACCAGTACCGTGTCAAAAGCGGAAGCCCGGAGGAGGAAAAGCAGCCATGAGTGACGCCAACGATCTGCTCAGGGTCCGGGACTTGAGAGTGGGGTTCGACACCGACGACGGCCAGGTGGTCGCGGTGGACGGAGTGAGCTTTGACATTCCCGCCGGCAAGACCGTGGGTTTGGTCGGGGAGTCCGGTTGTGGAAAAACGGTGACTTCCATGGCCATCCTGCGTCTTCTGCAACAACCCGCGGGCCGCATTCTGCAGGGTGAAATCCTCTTCGGAAAGGAAGACCTCGTCAAAGCCCCGCTGGAACGGCTCTACCAGGTCCGGGGAGGCGAAATCAGCGTGGCTTTACAGGAACCCATGACGGCGCTCAATCCGGTCTGGAAAGTGGGACGCCAGATCTCCGAAGTTCTGCGCCGCCACAAAAAACTTCCGCAGGCGGAAGCGGACCGCAGAACCATCGAACTGCTCAAAAAAGTGGGCATTCCCGCTCCGGAACAACGGGTCAACGACTACCCCCACCAGCTCTCCGGCGGCATGCGGCAGCGGGTCATGATCGCCATGGCCCTCTCCTGCGATCCCCGGTTGCTCATCGCCGACGAGCCGACCACGGCGCTCGATGTCACCGTGCAGGCGCAGATCCTGCAGCTCATCCAGGACCTGCAGAAGGAGAATGGCATGTCGGTGCTCTTGATCACCCACGATCTGGGAGTGATCGCGGAGATGTGCGACGAGGTGGCGGTGATGTATGCCGGCCGCATCGTGGAAAAAGCCCCAGTCGGCCTCATTTTTTCCTCCCCCACCCACGCCTATACCCGCGGCCTGCTCCAGAGCATCCCGCGACTCGATCATCCTCCCAAGACGCGCCTCAGCACCATTCCGGGGCAGGTCCCATCCCTCCGGAACCTCAATGAAGGCTGCCGTTTCTGGGAACGTTCCGGCCTAGAGCATACCCAGGAAATGAAAGACCACCGTCCCCCGCTTGCCGAAGTGGCGCCCGGCCACTGGGTGGAAGCCTGTCCCAGGTGCGGCACGGTTCCCCCAACCTGACGCCTGGCGGTCCCTTGCCCGATACTCCTCCCATGTCCCCTTCCTTTCTTGACTCCCTGCGTGGCCTTTGCGGTGACGGGAATGTCCTGACCGAACCGGAAGATGTCATTCCTTATGGGTTTGACGGCACGGCGGCGATGAAGGCACCGGCCGAGGCCGTCGTCCTGCCGGGCACGACCGCGGAGGTGGCCAGCATCATGCGTCTCGCCAAAGCCCACCAGGTGCCTGTCGTGACCCGCGGCAGCGGCACCGGGCTCTCCGGCGGCAGCCATCCGGTGCCGGGTGGCCTCGTCGTGTGCCTGGTCAGGCTCAACCGGATTCTCGAAATCGATGCCCCGAACCTGACGCTGCTCTGCGAACCGGGAGTGATCACCGCCGACATTGATGCCCAGTGCGTCCCCTTGGGATTGTTTTACCCGCCCGATCCGGGTTCCCAGCGCATTTCCACGATCGGTGGGAATGTGGCAAACAACTCGGGCGGCCTGAGGGGTCTGAAATACGGGGTGACCCGGGATTATGTGATGGGACTGGAAGTGGTGCTGGCTGACGGCTCCGTGGCCTGGCTCGGCTCCAAATGCGTCAAGGACGTCGCCGGCTACTCCATGAAAGACCTTTTTGTGGGCTCTGAAGGCACCCTCGGGATCATCACCCGGGTGCTCCTCAAGCTGCTCCCGAGACCGGCAGCCCGGCGCACCCTGCTCGCCACCTACCGGACGCTGGATGATGCGGCCCGCACGGTTTCGGACATCATTGCCCGCCCCATTATTCCCTGCACCTTGGAATTTCTCGACCGCAAGACCTGCCATTGCGTGGAAGCATTCGCCAAAGTCGGTCTCCCCACGGATGCCGCCGCGGTGGTTTTGATGGAAACGGACGGGCACCCTGCGGTGGTCGAGGACGAAGCCACAGCCATGGCGGAGATCGCCCGCCAGAACAACGCCCTCGAAGTCCGGGTCGCGGCAAACGCGGTGGAAGCCGCGAAGCTGGCCACGGCCCGCCGCAGTGCCTTCGCCGCGCTTGCCCGGCTGCGGCCCACGACGATTCTGGAGGACGTCACGGTCCCCCGCAGCAGGTTGCCGGAAATCGTTCGTTTCATCGAAGAAACGGCCGCGCGACACCGGTTGGAAATCGCCACCTTCGGCCATTTCGGTGACGGCAATGTCCACCCCACCTTCCTCACCGACGAGCGTGACAAAGCGGAAATGGAACGGGTCGAGGAGGCGATGTCGGAGATCTTTGACTACACCATCTCGCTGGGGGGAACGATCACCGGGGAGCACGGCATCGGCCTGGCGAAAAAGCCATTCCTGTCCCGGCAGTTCGACACCGGAAGCTACCGTTTGATGCGCCAGATCAAGCAGTCCCTGGATCCCGGCAACCTCCTCAATCCCGGGAAAATTTTCGACTGACCCCCACCTTGTCCATGCGCCTCCGGCTTCTCTACTTCACCGCCCTCTGCCTTGGGCTTCTGCCCGGAGCCGCCCGGGCGCACAAAGTCACGGCGGTCTCCGCGGTGGCGAGGATCGACACCCAGGGCCGCACCTACCAACTGGAAATGGCCATGGGCGTCGAGCCCTCCGAAACGGTGGTGCAAAATGAACAACTGCCGCCGGAAACTGCGGCCCGCAATTTCGCGGAACAGTCCATCCAAGTCTACTTTGACGACCAGATCGCCAAGCCCGGCATCGAAGTGACCACGGTCCAACCGGACAAGGAAGCTCCGCCCGAATTGCAGCGGCTTTCCGTGGTGACGACGCTCTCCGGTTCCCTGCCCCCGGAGGCGGAACACTTCATGATCCGGGTCGCCGAGACCACGGAAATTTCCGTCGTCCTGCTCGTCATCAAGGACGGCAGAGAAGCGCGCCGTCTCGAGGTGATGCTGCCCGGTGAATTTAGCCGCCCCCAGAGCCTGCGGCCAGTCATCGAGGGCTCCCCCTTCGACGCGGTCGCCCCCTCCGCTCCGGCACCACCCGGCAAGGCCGCAGGAACGGAACCACCCCGATCGGAAAATGGGACGGAAAGCCGGGCTCCGGACAGCTTTCTCGTCCGGGGACTGGGTAATCTCCGGACCTCCGGCTGGTTGGTGCTGTGCTTCGGACTCTGCTTCCTTCTGGCGAACGGCTCTGGTCGCACCCTGCTGGGGCAGGCCGGTATTTTTCTACTGGGCCTCATTGCCACGTTTTTCTGGACGACTCACTCTGGCGTTTCGGACTTCCCGGCGTCCCTTCTCTCTCTCGCGCGTCGTCTCGCGCCGGCCGGATTGCTCTGGCTCTCCGTCGAGGTGCTCTTCCATCCCGGCATGACCCGCTGGCGCCTGCCGTTGATCTTCGGCTTTTCTCTGATGGTGGGCCTTGTTTTGGGAAATTCGTTCCGTCTCCTTCCCTCTCCGCCTCCCCATCACCTTGCATTTCTGGGGGGAATCTTGCTCACCTTTCTGGTTTTGCTCGCCGCGGGATTTTTCCTTGCCAGGCCGCTGCGACACCGGCCCTGGTTTCACAGCCGGTTCGCCACGCCACTCTGCCTCGCCCTCGCAGGGTTCGCCATTTACCATCTGGCACTGGGAGCCTGAAGCACCTCTTCCGATCCGAAATCGATGCTGGAATACCTTGAACTTCGTGGGGAGGCTCTCCTGCCCCATCTCGATGATCTGGGCCGACTCCGGATCCGCATTTTCCGGGAATATCCCTATCTCTATGACGGGTCGGTGCCCTACGAACGCGAGTATCTCCTGACCTACGCCCGTTCCCCCAGGGCTCTCGTGATCCTTGTCCGCGACGATGGCCGCCCTGTCGGGGCCACAACCTGTCTTCCCATGGAGGACGAAGGCCCGGAATTCCAGGCTCCCTTCCTGGCGGCCGGGATCCCGCCGGAGGAGGTGTTTTACTTCGGTGAATCGATTCTGCTGCCTGAATACCGGGGCCACGGCGTCGGCAAGGAGTTTTTCCGTCGCCGCGAAGCCCATGCCCGGACGGTGGGTCCTTTCCGCCTGACTGTGTTCTGTGCCGTGGACCGGCCGGACAACCATCCCCTGCGCCCGGACGGGTACCGGCCGCTGGATACCTTTTGGCAGTCCCAGGGGTATCAACGCCGGCCGGAGTTGCAGAGTGAGTTTGTCTGGAAGGAAACCGGGGAATCCGAGGAGAGCCACAAACAGCTCACTTTCTGGTTGAAGGAGTGGCCATGCTGACACTGGACATCTGGAGTTGGGATCCCGGGGAACCGCGGACCAGCGCGGAGGAGGCCTGCCGCGCCATGCGCGACCATGCCGTCGAATCGCTGGAGAGTGGTGCCGATGTGGTGCTGTTTCCGGAATTCAGCTGGATGGGTCTGGCCCCAATGCTGCGACTGGCACATTCCGGGGCATTGGACGATGTCGCCCGCGTGGGGCAATGGTTCTGGCAGAAGGGTTGGCCCCTTTTGGTGGAAGATCCCGCCCTTTCCCGAGGACTGGTGGTATTCGGCACCTGTCCCTGCGAAATCCAGAACGGAACGGACGAAACCGAATGGAGGAACCGCGCGCCCCTTCTCGTCGAAGGGACCCCGACCCATCAGGACAAACTGCATCTCACCCCGTGGGAAGCTCATCCTCAGGAGCCCCATGCCATCCGGTTGTCGCCCGGCGACAGTCTTCAACTACTCTCCTTCCAGGGACTGACCCTCGCGGTGCTGATCTGTCTCGACATTGAAATCCCGGAAATCTCCGCCGCCCTGCGCGGATCGGGAGTGGACCTGATCCTGGTGCCGAGCGCCACCGAAACCTGCCTGGGGGCCGAACGGGTGAACCGGTGTGCTTCGGCCCGGGCCATCGAACTCGGTTGCCACGTGGCCGTGGCCCCTCTCACGGGCAGGGCCGACACCGATCTAATTGATGTCAACCTCGGCTGGAATGCCCTCTATTCCCCATCCCAGGCAGCCTTTCTGGAACGGGTGAGAGAAGACCGAGATTCGTCTCTGATCGAATCCGGTAGCCATTGCCGGCGCTACCAAATTGACCGGGAACGGCTCCAGGAAATGCGACGGAACCGCCTGGAGACCAATCCTTCCAGCATGACACAGGTGCTTCCCCCGAACATCGAATGGATGGGAGGATTCCCGTTCCGGAGGCCTTAGCTGAAACCTAGCCAACGCCCGATCTGGAACACGAGCAGCGACGCCAGATAGGCCGAGCCGGTCATCCAGAAAAATTGGAAGCCAGCCCATCGCCAGGAGTTGGTTTCCCTCCGCACCACGGCCACGGTGCTGACACATTGCAGGGCGAACACGTAGAAGACCAGCAGGCTGAGACAGACCAGGGGACTGAAGACCGCCGTGCCATCCGGACGTCGGGCCTCGGAAAACTTCTCACGCAGCTTGCGGAGGCCGATGTCCTCATCTTCTTCCTGAATGCTGTAGGAAATGGACATCGACGAAACAAAAACCTCGCGGGCGGCAAAGGAAGCAAGCAGGCCGATGCCGATTTTCCAATCAAACCCGAGCGGAGCGATCACCGGCTCGATGGTCTTGCCGAGACGGCCAGCATAGCTTTGCTCCAACTGCGCGGCCTTGTCCAACTGCGGTGCCTTGGGGTAGGTCTGCACCACCCAGAGCAGGATCGAGACCGCCAAAATGACCGTGCCGGCACGACGAATGAAGAGCCGCACCCGGTGCCAGACTTGGAGTAGAATGCTGTGCCAATCCGGCCGCTTGTATCCCGGCAACTCAATCACCGCCGGCATGGCATTGCCCCGACCAAGGAACCGGCTGAAAATCCAGGCAAAGAGCATCAACCCCGCCGTCCCGAGGCCGTAGAGTCCCGCCAAGGCAAGGAACTGGTGCTTGCCCGGCACAAGGAGGGGAAGCAACAGCAGATAGACCGGAAGACGGGCGGAACAACTGGCCCAGGGGGCGACGAGTATGGTGACGAGACGATCCCGGGGATTGTCGATGGTGCGGGC
>JADZAX010000520.1 GCA_020852405.1 Verrucomicrobiales bacterium | reverse complement strand
TTCTCCCAGAAATTCTGCCGGGTCACCTCATGATCGTCGTGGTCGCCTTGTTTGGCAGTCTCGATTTTGTGATGTGTGAGTGTGATCGATGAGTCCACTGCCGACCTTCCGCCCACTGATTCATTTTTATCCATGTCTCTTTCCGTTCCAGCCGACATCGAGAAGGAAATCGACGAGCGCATCACCCATTATCCGGTGAGCAGGCGCAGTGCGGTTCTGCCCGTGCTCCATATCCTGCAGCGGCATTTCCGGTTTCTCTCCGAAGACGCGGTTTCCTGGACTGCCGCCAAACTGGGGCTTGAGCCCATCCAGGTTTTGGAAGTGGTAACCTTCTATCCCGGATTCCGGCAGGAAGCTCCCGGCAAAGTTCACATCCGGGTCTGCCGGACGCTCTCCTGCGCCATGGCTGGGAGCTACGAGCTGCTCGACAACCTCTGTCAGGCCGTCGGGATCGACGCTTCCCACATGGGGCACCACCATCCCTTTGCCGTCAGTGAGGACGGCCGGTTCAGCATCGAGTTTGTCGAATGTCTCGCCAGTTGTGGCAGCGCGCCGGTTTGTCTTGTGGAGGATGAGCTCCATGAGCGGGTCTCCCCGGAAACGGCCCCCGACCTGCTGGCCCGGTATTCCTGATTGATTGCCCCCTTTTTTTCTGCCAACGCCGTGTCCAACGTCACCTACATTTCCGGCAAGGAACCCCACTCCCGGGAGCACCGGCTCATCTTCCGCAACATCGATCGGAAGGGCTATGATCCGGGATTGAAGTGTTATCTCAAGGACGGTGGTTATGAGCAGCTGAAGAAGGCGGTCACGATGGAACCCAAAGCCATCACCGACGAGGTGAAAGCGGCCGGGCTTCGTGGCCGGGGCGGGGCTGGTTTCCCGACCGGACTGAAGTGGACCTTCATCCCACCGACCAACACCAAGCCTGTTTACCTGATCTGCAACGCGGACGAGTCCGAGCCGGGCACCTTCAAGGACCGGTACATCATGCACCAGGATCCCCACCAGCTCCTCGAAGGCATGGCCATCGCCTGTTATGCCGTGGGGGCAAAGCTTGCCTACATCTATGTGCGGGAGGAGTTTCCCCATGCCGCGCGCATTCTGGAAGAGGCCATTGCCGAAGCCAAAAAGGCCGGTTTCCTTGGCAAGGGGATCTGCGGTTCCACTTTTGATTTGGAGCTTTATGTTCACCGGGGCGCCGGAGCCTACATTTGTGGAGAAGAAACCGGGCTGATCGAATCTCTCGAAGGCAAGCGACCCTATCCGCGGATCAAGCCGCCTTTCTTCCCTGCAGTGCTCGGACTCTACATGTCGCCCACCATTGTGAACAATGTGGAGTCGCTCTGCCATGTGAAGCACATTCTGGCCATGGGTGGAGCGGAATATGCGAAGCTCGGCACCCCCAACAACACAGGCACCCGCATTCTGTGCGTCAGTGGCGATGTGCAAAAGCCGGGCTATTTCGAAGTCCAGGTCGGCAAAGTGACGCTCGGGGAGGTCATTCAGGATTTTTGCGGTGGTCTCAAGCCGGGCCGAAAGCTGCAGGCAGTGATTCCTGGCGGCTCCTCCGCCAAGGTCCTCCGTGCCGATGAACGCTTCAAATTGAAGCGTGGGGACGAAATGGTCGAGATCGGTCTTGAGGACATCCCCATGGACTTTGACAGTCTGGCGGCCTGCGGCTCCATGGCCGGATCTGGCGGGGTCATCATCATCGACGACAGCCGCAAAATCAGTTGGGTGCTCAACAACATCAACAGTTTTTACGCCCACGAAAGTTGCGGTCAATGCACGCCCTGCCGCGAAGGTTCCCTCTGGATGAAGAAAATCAGCGACCGCATTGTCGCCGGCAAGGCTTCACCGGATGATGTCGCCACGTTGGAGTCGGTCGCCAACAACATCGAAGGAAAAACCATTTGTGCCTTCGGCGAAGCCTGTTCCTGGCCCACCCAGAGTTTCATCCGGAAATTCCGGGCGGAACTGGTGGCGGACACCCGGGAGGAGTTGGCCGGGGTTCCGGTCAATCACGAAACCACTTTGGCAGCGGCCAACCTCAAGAATTAAGCTTTTTTGAACCCACCCATGGCGGACGACTTGGTCAATGTGCAGATCGACGGGACTTGGCACCAGTTCCCGAAGGGGACCCGTATGATCGAGGCCTGCCGGCAGGCGGGGGTGGAAGTGCCCCATTATTGCTATCACCCCAAGCTCAGCTCACCCGGAAACTGTCGTATGTGTCTGGTGGAGATGGGAATGCCGCCGCGTCCCAAGCCGGGCGAGGAGCTGGCTCGTGATGAAGACGGTCGCCTGCCCATCCAGTGGATGCCGCGTCCCGTCATTGCCTGTGCCAACACGGTTTCGGAGAATCTCGGCATTCGCACGGAGAGCGCCCTGACCAAGTCCTGCCGGGAGGGGGTCATGGAGCTTCTGCTGATCAACCATCCGCTCGATTGTCCGATCTGTGACCAGGCGGGGGAGTGCCGCCTCCAAGAGTTCAGCGTGGAACATGGAACGGGCGGTTCGCGCTTCCGTGAGGACAAGGTCAAGAAGCCCAAGAATGTTGACATCGGGCCGCGGGTGCGTCTCGATGATGAACGCTGCATCATGTGTAGCCGCTGCATCCGGTTCACTGCGGAAGTGGCCGACGATCCGGTTCTTGGATTCACCGAACGCGGCAGTCACACCACCTTGGCAGTCCATCCGGGCCGCCGCTTGGAAAACAATTACTCGCTCAACACTGTCGACATTTGTCCGGTCGGAGCGCTGACCTCCACGGATTTTCGGTTCCAAATGCGGGTCTGGTTTCTCAAGGAAACCGAGAGTATCTGCACCGGTTGCGGCCGAGGTTGCAACACCGAAGTCTCGAGCCGTGAAGGCAGTATTCTGCGACAAACTCCCCGGGAGAATAATGAGGTCAATTCGACCTGGATGTGCGACCAGGGGCGCCTCGATTTCCACTACGTCAACAGTGAGGCCCGTCTCACCCAGCCTCTCCTCAAAGGCTCCGAAGGTCACCGCGCGGTTTCCTGGGAGATCGCGGTGAAGACGTTGGCGGACAAACTCGCTGGCTTCGAATCCTCCAAGATCGCCATTATTGCCTCGGCCCGGCTGACCAATGAAGACCTCTATTTGGTTCGCCGTCTTGCTCAGCAACTGGGCGTCAAGGAATTGGATGTGATCGCACGCTTCGGCGAAGATGATGGGTATCTCGTCGCGGCTGACCGCAATCCCAATTCTAGGGGGGCAGTACTAGTTCTGGGACTTGATTCCGATCCTGGATCTCGGATTTCCGGGATCCGCCGCGACATTGAAAGCGGGAAGATCGCGGCCTTGCTGGCCATCGGGGAGGATCTTACTTCGCCGGAAGGCGGATTCTCACCGGCCCTCCTCAGCCAGTTGGAGTTTCTCGGCCAGATCCACCATACGGCTAACGCGACTGCCGACGCTGCGGTCGTGGTCCTTCCCGGGGCGACTTCTTTTGAAAAGAGTGGTTCCATGGTGAATGTCACCGGCCGCCTCCAGCGGCTCGCGCCGGTTGTCCCCCTGCCCGGTGAAGCCCGTGAGGATTGGTTGATCCTGCGGGACCTTCTGCAGGCACTTGATGGTGGCAATGGCGCCGGTTCCTCTGACGAGGTGTTTACTCTCCTCGCCCACGAAGTGTCCGCCTTCGAGGGAAGGACTCTTGCAAGTATCAGCCCCCTTGGGGAAGTTCTCATCGAGACCGGTGAAACGGTTCCTCTCTTGGAACGGGAAAAAGGGCGCATCGCCAAAGGAGAAATTGTTGGATAATTTTTCAGCTGCAACCGCATGGACTTCATCGCCTTAGCCATTTCAGCCGTCAAGATCGTGGGTTTGGTCTTTCTCGTGATCATGCCGATGGTTGCCTATGCCGTGTGGGCGGAGCGCCGCGTCAGCGCTCTCATCCAGGACCGTGTCGGACCCAACCGGGTGGGCTTCCAAGGGTTGCTCCAACCCGTGGCGGACGGTCTTAAGTTCATCCTCAAAGAAGACTTCACTCCGAAGAATGTCCGGACCGGTTACTACTGGCTGGCCCCCGCTCTGACCATGGTGCCTGCTCTGCTCACCTGTGCGGTGCTCCCCTTTGGAAGCCAGCTCTTCGGCGAGCCCATGGTTATTGCCAATCTCAATGCCGGGCCGCTCTTCATCTTCGCCATCGCCTCCCTCAGTGTCTACGGCATCGTTCTGGCCGGCTGGGCATCCAATTCCAAATATCCCTTTTTGGGAGGGGTGCGTTCCACCAGCCAGATGATTTCCTATGAGATCTCCCTTGGTCTTTCGATCATTCCGGTGCTGATGATCCTCGGTGATCTCAATTTGGGTCGCATGGTGCAGGACCAGTCAGTCAACGGCTGGCTTATGCTCCCTCTTTGGGGGGATCGTTTCAGTCTCAAGGGGTTGCTTCTGCTCGTTCCGGTGGTCATTTCTTTCGTGGTTTTCACGGTGTCGATGTTTGCCGAGACGAACCGTCTCCCGTTCGATTTGCCGGAATGTGAAACCGAGCTCGTTGCCGGTTACCACACGGAGTACAGTTCGATGAAGTTCGCGCTCTTTTTCCTGGGGGAATATGCCGCCATGATCATCGGGTCCGGGCTTGCGGTGACGCTTTTCTTCGGTGGATGGAGCCTCCCTTTTGGCTGGTTGTCCTGGGATGGCAAAGCGGACATTCCCTGGTGGCAGGGGCTCATCCACATGGCCACCTTCTTTGGCAAAGTGGTTGTCTTCATCCTCTTTTTCATCTGGGTCCGCTGGTCTCTTCCCCGGTTTCGCTTTGACCAGCTCATGCGACTGGGATGGGTCTTTTTCTTTGAAATCGCCGTGATCAATATCATTCTCACCGCAGGCATCATGATGTTGGTGAAATAACTCCGTCCCTTTCCCAACCACTCTCAGCACTCTCATGGCCTTAGTCGTTCGTCGTCCCCAACTGAAATGGTGGGAGAAGATCTACCTTCCGGTGATCGCCAAGGGGCTTGTCATCACGATGCGGCATTTCATCCGCACCCTGACCGGCCGGACGAAGGTGACCATGCAGTATCCTGAGGAGAAGTGGAACGATCAACTGCCCGAACATTATCGCGGGGCTCCCGCTCTTGTCACCGACGAGCAGGACCGGGAACGCTGTGTCGCCTGCCAATTGTGCGAGTTCATCTGCCCGCCCCGGGCCATCACCATCATCCCGGAAGAGATCCCTTCGGAGGACAAGTGGGCCAAGGTTGAGAAACGTCCCTTGGCCTTCAACATTGACATGATCCGCTGCATCTACTGCGGCCTTTGTGAAGAGGTCTGCCCCGAGCAGGCCATCTTCCTCCGCAAAGATTACGCCATCACCGGTGAAAGCCGTGCCGAGATGGTCCACGACAAGGCCCGACTTTATGAAGTCGGGGGACGGCGCGTGGGACTCGTCAACAAATGGAACGACCTCAAGTAAGGGGACGTCGCATCACTTTTCCACTTTTCCGTATTTCCAACGCCATGCTGTTTTATCTGTTCGCTGCGATTGCGCTTGCCGGAGGTCTCGGGGTCGTGGCGTTCCGCAATCCTGTGACCTCCGCTTTCTCCTTGGTGGCGTCATTTCTCGGATTGGCGGCCCTTTTCATCCACCTCAATGCTTTCCTCGTGGGTGTGCTCCAAGTTCTCGTCTACGCCGGTGCCATCATGGTGCTTTTCCTTTTCATCATCATGTTGCTGGACATCAAGTCGGACGAAGGTCCCAAGATCACCAAGCTGATGGGGCTGGGAGCCGGTTTGCTGGCCATGGTGTTCGTGGGTATGCTCTGGCGGGTCACCGTCAGTCTGAAATCGGCACCGCTGGAGACGCTTTATCCCGAGGTCCGATCCGATGCCCACGAGATTGGACGGTTGCTTTTCGGTGAGTATTTTTTCCCGGTTCAAGTCGTGGGTATTCTCCTGCTGGTGGCCCCCATCGGGGTGGTCGTCTTGAGCCGCCGCGCCGTCCGTTGAATTTTTCCTTCTCTTTACTTCACTTCATGAACCAAGGCATTGAACCCTATCTCCTCGTGAGCGGCATCCTGTTCGCCATCGGGTTTGCCGGCGTCGTGCTGCGGCGCAACATCATCGTCATTTTCATGTGTCTTGAGATGATGCTGAGCGCGGCCAATCTGACCCTGGTGGCCTTTTCCCGGCAGTATGTGACCCCCTTGTCCACTCCTGATTTCCAGGCCCACGTCCTCCTCTTTTTCATCATCACGGTCGCGGCGGCCGAAGTGGCCGTCGGTTTGGCCATCATTGTGGCGCTTTTCCGGACCCGCCGCAGCATCGACTCCGATTCCGTTTCCTCGCTGAAGTTTTAATCTGTTTCTCTTTCCGCTTTCTCCGCCCTCATGGATCCCAATGCCATCGCCTGGACGATTCTCGTGCTGCCCCTTGCGGCGGCGGTGATCATCTTCCTGCTTCTAAAACGCTGGCCAATGGCGAGCGCGGTGCTGTCGACCCTTTCGGCTTTCGCCACCCTTGGGATGAGCATTGCCTTGGCGCATGCTTTGGGGCACTCCACTACCATTCTGACACAGAGCTATCCTTGGATCTCACTGCCCGGGGTGTTGCGGCTGGAGATCGGCCTGCTGGTCGATGCCAAAAGCGCGGGGATGATGTTGATTGTCACCGGTGTCGGTGCGTTGGTGCATCTCTTCTCCCTTGGTTATATGCGCGGAGATGCGGGACTGGCCCGCTTTTTTGCCGGTCTCTCCCTTTTCATGGTCTCCATGACGGGCATCGTGCTCGCGGACAACTTCGCGATGATGTTCATCTTCTGGGAACTCGTCGGGGTGAGTTCCTATATCCTGATTGGCCATTGGTTTGAAAAGGACAGTGCCGCCGACGCCGCCAAAAAGGCTTTCCTGACCAACCGCATCGGTGACTTTGGTTTCATGATCGGCATCCTGCTGGCCTGGGTCGTCACGAAATCCATCGTGTTCACCGAAATGAAGACCGCGGTCGATGCGGGCGGCTTGAATCAAGTGCTCCTCGGAGCGTCGGTCCTCCTGATTTTCTGTGGCGCGGTTGGAAAAAGCGCCCAGTTTCCGCTTCACGTGTGGTTGCCGGATGCCATGGAAGGTCCGACTCCCGTTTCGGCCCTCATCCATGCCGCCACCATGGTCGCGGCGGGGGTGTTCATGCTTGCCCGGGTCGCTTTTCTCGTGGAAGGCGTCGACCACGCCAATATCGCTGCGACGGTCATTGCCTACATTGGCGGGTTCACTGCCTTGCTGGCCGCCCTCATGGCCACCCAGCAGAATGACATCAAGCGCGTTTTGGCCTACTCCACTCTTTCGCAACTTGGCTACATGGTCATGGCGCAGGGACTTTATGGTTCCACCGAAGGTCTCTTCCACCTCTACACTCATGCCTGGTTCAAGGCCCTGCTCTTTCTGGGTGCGGGAGCGGTGATTTTTGCCTGCCACCATGAACAGGACATTTGGAAGATGGGCGGACTTCGTAAAAAGCTGCCGATCACTTTCGCTACCTTTGCTTTGGGCACAGCCGCTCTGATCGCGGTGCCGGGGACCAGTGGTTTCTGGAGCAAGGAGGAAATCCTCGTCAAAGCCTATGGCACGGACAAACTTCTTTACGCCGTTGGAATCGGGGTTGCCGCCCTGACCGCTTTTTACATGACGAGATTGTTCATCGTGGCTTTTCTTGGCAAGGCACGTTCGGAAAATGCCGAGCATGCCCATGAGGTGGGGCCGGCGATGTGGGTTCCGCTGGCGGTTCTTGCCTTCATGGCCGTCTTTTCCGGCTATGGCTTCATCACCGGAGGCTTCCCGGCTTTCCACCCGGGCCATACCCACGAGGGTTCCCACGAAGCGGGATTCCTGACTACCATTCTTTCTCTGGTCGCCCTCGCCGGCGGGGTCTTTGCAGGCTGGAAACTCTACTCCGGACGGGAAAGGGAACCCATTTCCCTCCGGTTGTTGGCGAACCGGTTTTACTTCGATGAATTGTATTCTCTCATCATCCGCACCGTGCAGGATCTGCCGGCGCGCTTGGTTGAGTACCTTGACCTTTATGTCGTCCACGGATTGTTGGCTTACTTTCCGTCGCAGCTTGCCCGCGGTGCGGGATGGACTTTCACCCGCCTTCAGTCTGGACACCTGCAGGGCTACGGATTCCTCTTCGGCGCCGGTCTGCTGGCCCTGCTTTGGTATCTCCTTTCCTGAATTTTCCGACATCCTCCGACGCCGTGACCCACGTGATCGAATTCATCGTCTTTCTTCCTCTGCTGGCGGCCCTGGCCATCCTGGTCGGCGCTCCGGCGCGTCCCACGGCACTCGCTGCCGCCTTCGTTGGACTCATCACGGTTCTAGTGGTGGCTTTTCAATTCAACCCCGATCATGAGGTCGTGGGAGGCTTCGCCTATCAGTTCACCAGCAGCCTTCCGGTGCTGCTGGATGCCAAGGGGAATGCCGTCCTCAGCCTGGCCTTCGGCCTTGACGGGATGAGCCTCGTGATGGTGCTGCTGACGGCGCTGGTGCTGCCCGCCGCCATCCTCGTCAGCCCTCCCGAGAGTGGCATTAAAGGCAATCCAAGACTGTATTATCTCTCCTCGCTTCTCATTGCCGCGGGCGCGCTGGGGGCTTTTTGCTCTACCGATCTGTTTTTCTTCTACGCCTTTCATGAACTTGCTCTGATCCCCACCTTCCTCATGATTGGGATGTTTGGGCACGGAGCAAACCGGGTCAAAACTGCCTGGACCATCACCCTGTATTTGGGGGCCGGCAGCTTGGTCCTTCTGGGGGGGCTCGTGGCTCTGTTTTACGCCTCGGGTGGCACCACTTTTGACATCTCCGAGATGGTCCAACAGGCGAAAATCATCGGACCGGCCGAAAGCGATCGATGGGTTTACCTAGTGCTTCTCATTGGATTCGGCTCTCTGGTCTCCCTCTTTCCTTTTCACACCTGGGCAGCGCGGGCATATGCCGAGGCCCCCACGCCCACGGCCATGCTTCATGCCGGTGTCCTCAAAAAGTTCGGCCTTTACGGGCTGCTCCGCATCGCCCAGCCCATGTTGCCGGATGGTGCCGAAGCTTGGCAGAATTTGGTGCTGGTGCTTCTTCTGGGGAACATCCTTTTTGTCGGCTACTCCACGATTGCCCAGAAACGACTCGATTTGATGTTGGGGAACTCGAGTGTCATGCACATGGGGTTCATTTTTCTGGGGGTCGCCAGTGCGAATGTCATCGGGGCCCATGGGGCCGTGATGCTGATGTTTGCGCACGGGATCTCCATCGCCTTGCTTTTTGCTCTTTGTGGCGGTCTCCGGGAACGCTTTGGTAGCACTGACATGGCGGAGATTGGCGGTGGTTTGGCGACGAAGATGCCGCGCTTCGGAATCATTTTCGCGATGGCCGCCTTTGCCTCGATCGGGCTTCCCGGGTTCGCCAATTTTGCCTCGGAAATTCTCGTTTTCTTCGGAGCTTTTGAGCCCATGCAGAAGTCCGGGGCCACGACCCTGGGACCTCTGCAATGGACCTGTGTGCTCGCGCTCTGGGGTGTCGTCATTTCCGCCGTTTACATGCTGCGTGCTTTCCGTCGCCTGTTCAATGGTCCTGTCCGTGTAGGGGCTCCGGATTGTGCCGACCTGACCCCGGCCGAGCAGGTGCCGCTGGTTCTGCTCCTCGGGGTACTTTTGTTGGTCGGTTTTGTTCCCGGTCTCCTGCTCAAATACCTCACCCCTTCCCTGGAATTGTTTTCCACCCTGGGCCGTTGATCTTTTCGCTGCCATGCCCGCCTACTACTTAGAAATCATCGTTGTTCTGCTCGGACTGGCCGTGCTGACTTTCGACGCCGTCGGCCGGGTCGAGGACAAACGCTCGCTCGCTGGCTTGGGAGTGCTTGGACTGGTCGTGGTATTTTTCCTCCTCTTCAAAACCAGCAAACCCGCTGATCCCGGATCGGTGTTCTGGAAGTTTTATGCGACTGATTCGCTGGCTCTCTTCTTCAAGGGCATAGCGATCCTCACCACCATTGTGGTGCTTCTGATGGCCAACGATTTCATTCCCGTGCTGCAGCGCTTCGGTCCTCCGGTGGAGGCCAAGGCGCATTCCCAGTCCGGATTTGCCGAATTCGTCGCGCTGCCCTTGTTCCTCTGCGCCGGCCTGATGTGGATGGCGTCGGCCAACCATTTGGTTAGTATCTTTGTTTCGTTGGAACTGGTGACGGTGACTTTCTACGTGCTGGTGGCCTACCTCCGGCGACATGAGTTGTCCCTCGAAGCCGGGGTGAAGTACCTCATCCTCGGGGCGCTCTCGACTGGCTTATTGGTCTATGGCCTGGCTTGGCTTTATGGTGCCACAGGGGCTTTGGACCTTTCCAGCATTGAGAAAGCGCTTTCTGCCACCGAGAACCCTCTCCCCGCGTTGTTCGCGCTCGCTTTCATTTTGGCAGCGATGGCTTTCAAAGTGGGGGCTCTGCCTACGGCGTTTTGGATTCCCGATGTTTACCAAGGAGCCCCGACTCCCGTGACCGCGCTTCTTGCGGTGGGCTCGAAGTCTGCCGGTTTCATCGTGCTGATGCGTCTGATGACACCTTTCCTCAAGTCGGAATTGCTTTCCGGGAAGGTGGTGGCGGTACTCGCCATCATGGCTGTGGCCACGCTGCTCTATGGAAACTTTGCGGCATTATTGCAAACCAATGTGAAACGCCTGCTCGGATATTCCAGCATCTCCCATGCCGGCTTTCTCGTGCTGGCGCTGGCCTCCGCTCCCAGTCATGGAGGAGCTTTGGAAACGCCGGCCACCACCGTAGCCTTCTATCTTGCGAGCTACGCCATCACCGCCCTGCTGGCCTGTCTGGTGCTTTCCATTGTTTCCGCGGCACGCCACGGGGACGATCTCGATTCATTTCGTGGGTTGGGCAAGGCTTCGCCTTTCCTTGCTCTGCTCATGCTCCTGTCGATGGCATCGATGGCCGGGGTTCCTCTCACCATTGGCTTCTGGGGCAAGTTTTTTGTCTTCCAGCAGGCCGTTTTCAGCCGTTTGTGGTTGCCACTCGGGGTGGCGGTCATTGGTGCCGCCGCCGGATTCTACTATTACTTCAGGCTCATCTTTTCAATGTATCTGGAAACAGCCACCGGGGCCGATGGCAACCCGTTGGGGAAGGACACTTTGACCAAAATTGGGGCCGGTTCACGAATCGCCATGATCCTCCTCGCTCTGGCGATCATCGGGTTTGGCTTTTTCCCTGGCTCGATCCTCGCCCTTCTGCGCTGAGATTGGTTTGTCAATCCTTCCAGGTCCGGGTCGTTTTTGGCCTGACAAATTCTTTACTTGAGACCTTTTGGAGGGGGCGGAGTTTATTGCACTGATCACTATCGTTTGTTCATGAAAGTCTGCTTCCCCCATTCTTCGTCCCTCGCCCTTATCGGTGCGATGGGCGTGTTCTGCCATCCAGCCTCCTCCCGATCGGAAACCATAGTGGTCGACGGTGAGAGCTACAACGGCGCTGAAATCGTGGATCTTGCACCGGATGGGGTGTTTTTCTCCTCCCATGACGGCGGGGTCGTGCTCCCTTGGGAGCAGGTCACCACGGCCCATGCCATGGAGGTGAAAAAGCGTCTTTCGGGCGCCTTGATCAATGTCCGGGCCCAATCCGTCTGGGTGGCTGGGCATTTCAAAGGCGAGAAGGAGGGGTTCACTCTGGTCTACGCCGATGGGCGTCGACGGGCCAATTTCGATATCGAAAAGAACATTCCCAAAGACTTTGATTATGGAGAAGCCAGTCGGCCGAAGGCTTCCTATTACGGAGCCAAAGCCCAGGTGGGGTGGGTCATCATCAAAGATCTCCCCTCCAATACCGCCGCCCCCGAAACCTCGACCCAAATGATTGTGTATCCGACAGGGGAGACGAAAACCATTCAATTGGACGATCAGACAGATCCTGTCGAACTTCCCATCATGACCGTTCAATCTCCGGCGTGGGTCGAGGAGCGGACATGGACCAATTCTGATGGGAAGTCGCTGAGGGCTCGGCTCCAGTTTGCCGATGACACCACCGCTTACCTTGAATTGAGCGGACGAATTGTGCCGTATCCGCTCGAAAAACTTTCCCCTCTCGACCGACAGGTCGCCAAGCAGTGCTCCAGCACCGCCCTGCCGATTCTTGTTCCGGTCAAAGTCCGGTGAGGTCCTATGCTCGCCCGGGAGCGAGGCAATTTTCTCAGGATACCTGCAACATCCCGTCCGTGAGAATGCGTGCCCGCACGCCCCCCCGACCCCGCAGGGCGGCTTCGGCTCCTTCGCAGAAGGCCTGGTCCATCCAATAGCACGGACTGGCTTCCTCCGTGCCCTCGAAGAGAACACCTTGGAGTTCGAATCTTTTTCCGATCAGAGCGTTCAGGTCGCATCCCGAGACAATGACATTGCGCCGGAACACCGACGGTTCCCGGTCGGACATCCCGAACTGGGCACAGAGATCCTCGTATACTTCCTGGGCGAAGAAGGTGATTTGACCTTTGTAATTCTCCTTGAAGTCAAAAAAACGGTCCCCCCATAATCCCCTTCCGGCAGCGCATTCCACCTCGGTCATTTCCTTCATGGGGGAAAGGCCCGCTTTCCGGCCGTGATGGCCGATAAAATTATGGTCCGAACAGATATAGAGACGCCGAATGATCACTGAAAGAGCCGGATGTTGGCGGAATGCCGGAGGGTTTCCACCCAGCGCTCATAGGCACCTTTTTTCTGCTCTTGGATGACCAGTTTTTCCAGCTCATCCCGGATTTTCTCGGGAGGTGGCGCATTTCCTCCAATGCGCGCGTCAACGAACATGAGACGGTAAAAGGGACCGTCATCGATGATTTCGCTCACCTTGCGGGGCTCAAGGCTGAAGGCGATGGAAGTCAGAGTTGGGTTCAGGACGTTGCGGTCAATCGTGCCGACATCCCCTCCGGCGGCGGCAAAGCTGTCATTCGAATGGGTTGTGGCCATGGTCGCGAAATCAGCCCCTTTGATGATTTGTTGGCGCAGTTCTGTGATGAGCTTTTTCTGGGACTCGGGATTGCCAGATCCGTCGGTGGGCACCTTGGCAATTGAGATCATCCGCAGTTTGATCTTGGGATCGGTCTCAAATTCCCGTTTGCGGCGAGTGTAGATGTCTGAAATGTCGTTTGGGGTGACAATGATGTCCTTGGGCACATTCTGGTTCCGCAGGGCCTGGATCATGATCTGTTCCCGTTGGTTGTCGCGCCACGTTTTGATGGTCAGACCCGCTTTCTGGAGCTCTTCATAGAATTTTTTGTCATTTCCTTTAAACCTCTCGTTGATGAAGGAGGCCTGCATCTGGTCCAAGTGGGACTCACGGATGCTCATGCCCAATTCCTTCGCCTTGGCGAGGATCAGCTTGCGATCGATGAGGTCCTGCAGGCCCTGCTTGCGGAATTCCTCCATCTTGGCCTCCACCTTGGCCTGGGTGAGGGTGCTTTGATCCTGTTCAAGCACCCAGATGCGGACCTGATTGTAGACGGAGCCTTCCACTTCGGCCAAGGTGATGACCTCGCCATTGACGATGGCGGCCATGCCATTCAGTTTCTTCCCATCGGCCCGTGCCATGGGCGGCTGGGTAAAGTAGCATGCGCCTGCCAGCAGCAGGATGGTCAAGGTTGTGCGGTGAAAATGGGTCATGCCTCTGGTCTTTCCGTTCCTGTTTACAGAACGGGAAAAGCGGGCTTTGACAAGCAGTTTTCCAAGCCAATCCCCTGGAAGAAAGGGGTACAAAAAAAGGCGGAAGGATTTTTCCTTCCGCCTTTGAGATCCAGCGCGGAACGGTGGCTTACGACCACCGTTCCAGTTGGTAATGTGGATTGTTTCAGGATTCCATCGTATAGGCCGGAGCTCCGTGTTCGGCGATGTCCAGCCCTTCATGCTCTTCTTCCGCACTGACCCGGATTCCCAGAGTGAGCTTCAAGATCATGAACAGCGCATAGCTGGCCACGAAAGCAAAGGCGGACACGGAGAGCGTGCCGATGAGCTGCCAGGTGAAGCTGGCGCCACCAAAGATGCCGACCGCGAGCGTTCCCCAGATCCCGCAGATTCCATGGACGGAGACCGCGCCGACTGGATCGTCGACTTTGATCTTGTCAAAGAAGAGGACCGCGAAGACCACGATGATTCCGGCGATGGCCCCGACAAGAACGGCTGGCCAAGGAGCGATCGCATCCGCTCCTGCCGTGATCCCGACAAGGCCGGCAAGGATGCCGTTCAGCGCCATGGAAAGGTCGGGTTTCTTGAGGACGAACCAGGAAGTGAAGGTCGCTCCCATGCCACCGGCGAAACCGGCCATGGCCGTGGTCACGAAGACCCTGGATACCAGCTGGGGATCAGCACTCAGCACCGAACCGCCATTGAACCCGAACCAGCCGAGGAACAGCATGAAGACACCGATCGTGGCGAGAGGCAGGTTGTGGGGAAGCACCGGCTTGATGCCGTCTTTGGTGTATTTGCCTTTGCGGGGTCCAAGCACCAGGATGGCGCCGAGGGCCGCGAAACCACCGAAGGCATGAACCAGCGTGGAGCCCGCGAAATCCGCGAAGCCCTTGGTGTTGAGCCAGCCGTAGCCCCATTTCCAGGACCCCGTGATGGGGTAGAGGAACGTCACCAAGAGGGTGGCGTAGATCATGAACGAGCCCAGTTTGACGCGTTCAGCAACCGCACCGGAAACAATCGTGGCGGCCGTGGCGGCGAACATGGCTTGGAAGATGAAGTCCGTCCAGTAGGTGTAATTGTTGTAGGCGGAGGTCATGTTCTTCGCAATGGCATCACCTTCGAAACTGTTCGTGAGCGGGCTGCCAAAGGCGAAGAAGTCCATGGAAACTCCATTTTCCCAGCCGGGATACATGGCGTTAAAGCCGTAGGCCATGTAGCCGAGGGCTCCGACGCAGACAATGAAGACATTCTTGAACAGAATGTTGACGGTGTTTTTCTGCTGGCACAGGCCGGATTCCACCGCGGAGAAACCGAGATGCATGATGAACACCAATGCCGCTGAGATCAGAATCCAGAGGTTGTTGACGGTGAACATCGCGGCATCGGGACCGGCCATGAATTCCTTGTAGGCGTCCTTGGCTGGTTCCGCTGCGGCCGCAGCGTCTTGGGCGTGGAGGGCGAAGCTGCCGCCCAGGAGCAGCGCCGAGACTGCCAGGAAAATTCCCGGCTTCCAAGTATTGAGGTATCGTGTGTTTTTCATGCTTTGGATGGTTGGATTCTCTATCTGCTCTCCGGCGAGTTCCGGTTGGACGGGACTCAGCAGCTCACGGTCTGCGGCCAGATTCCCCGCTGCGACGAGGGAAGTCTTCCCAGTGTCGGGTTGCGGAACGAGGCGGAATGCTTCATGGTGGGTGGTTGAGGTTGCTTTGCGGAAGGACCCGATACGGAGTTTTCAAAGGCTCTGTGGAATCACGCCGCGGTTTTTTCTTTCATAAACAGCATTTAGCATATCCCGTGCCAAGTTCGCGGAATGGGCTCTTGCCTCCCGGTGATGGGGGGGTAGAGCCCGCAGGAAAGGCCCGGTGCCACCCCCAAACATCGCTATGATCAACGGAGAAGGTTTTGAGACCCGGGCCATCCATGCCGGGCGCGATTTCGTCAGTGACACCGGAGCGGTCACCCCGCCGGTGTGGCTGACCTCCACCTTTGAATACGGCAATCCCGGAGGGTTCGACTACACGCGTTCCGGCAACCCCAACTTCCGACTTCTGGAGAGGACACTCGCCAGTCTTGAGGGCGGTCAGCATGCCACGGTCTTTGCCAGCGGGGTCTCGGCGATCACCGCAGTCGCCTCCACTCTTCGCTCAGGGGACCTCGTGGTCGCTGAAGAAAACGTCTACGGCTGCACCTACCGTCTTTTTGACAAAGTCTTCGCCAAATTCGGCGTTTCCGTGGAATACCTCGATCTCGCCAATCCTGAGCATTACGCCCGCATTGTAGAGCGGCGTCCGGCGCTGGTCTGGATCGAGAGTCCGACCAATCCACTTCTCAAGGTTCTCGACATCTCCGCCATCGCCACAGCGACGCATCAGGCTGGCAGCGTGCTGGTGGTGGACAACACGTTCGCCTCCAGTCATGTTCAGCGCCCCCTGGAACTCGGGGCCGACCTGTCGCTGCTCAGCACCACGAAGTATCTCAATGGTCATTCCGATGCTCTCGGAGGGGTCGTTTGCACGAACGATCCTTCCTGGCAGGAACGCATGGTGTTTGCCCAGAAAGCGCTTGGACTCCAGCCGTCACCGATGGATGCCTGGCTGACTCTGCGGGGCGTGAAAACATTGGCACTTCGGATGGAGCGTCATCATGCCAATGCCCTTGCGTTCGCCCGTTTCCTTGAGGACGAATCCGGTGCCCGTTGGGTGCGGTATCCCTGGCTGCCCTCCCATCCCCAACATGAGGTGGCGAAGCGGCAGATGCATGGTGGCGGCTCGGGAAGTGTCACCGTGTATCTTGGAATGAGTCTGGAGGAGACGCTTGATTTTGTTGGTGGGCTCCGATACTTCCCCAAAGCAGAGAGCCTCGGTGGAGTGGAGTCCCTCTGCTGCCATCCTGCCAGCATGACCCATGCTTCGGTGCCCCGGGAAACCCGGGAAGCGGTTGGCATCACTGATGCGGTGGTCCGTTTCTCCGTTGGCATTGAATCTGTGGAGGATCTCATCGCCGATGTCCGTGAAGGCCTGCGGCGCGTCCGCAAGGCTTAGTTGGTTGCGCCCTTCCGGGGCGCTTCCTGATACCGGAACGCTTCGCTCCGGACTATTTCAAGGATCAGCGTGCGAGCCCGGAAGCCATCCGCTTCTGCTGCCGCGGCGATCTTTTCGATGGCGGCGCTGTCGTGGAATCGGGGCTCCCGACCCAGTGCAAAGCCATAAAGTTGCCGCGCGAGATTCCTCACAAAGTCGCCCTTCCGGGACAGCAAATACTCCCTTAGGCCTTCAAGACCGTTGCAGGCCGATCCATCTGACAAGGTGGCCGAGGCATCAACCGCTTGGCCTGCCTCGGTGTCTCGCCAGCGGCCCGCGAGATCGAAATGCTCCAACGCAAATCCCGGGGGATCGATCTGGTCATGGCATCGCGCGCAAGACGGCCGGGTGCGGTGAAGGGCCAGTTCTTCGCGGAGGGTTCGTCCGCGGGCTTCTCCGGCATTGCCGGGCAACTGGCCGGCGGTGGGCAACGGCTCGCCGGGATCCTCCCCCAGCAGCACCTCCAGCACCCAGGCCCCCCGGCGGACCGGGTTGGTCCGGGCCGGGGAGGAGGTCGCGGTGAGGATGCCCGCCATTCCCAGCAGTCCGCCGCGGCGGCGGTCGGGCAGGGAGATGCGTTGCAGTTCCGGACCGGTGACTCCGGGAATGCCGCAATGCCGGGCCAGAATGCCATTCATCCAGGAATGGCGGGAGTCGAGAAGCTCCAGAAGACTGGTATTCTCCCGCACCAAAGACTTCCAGAAGGCGCTGGGTTCTGCTCTCATGGCTTCGGCCAATGCGGGAGTGAAACCCGAAAAAATGGCCGGATCCGGTTCCTGCCCGCGTCCCAGATCTCCGAGGCGCAGCCAGTCCATCAGGAAGTCGCCAAGGAACCGGTCGGCCTTGGGATCATCGAGGAGGCGGTCGGTTTCGCGATCCAACACGCCAGGATCCGAGGTGAGCCGGCCGGCATCCGCCTGAGCGTCGAGCAGGTTGTCGGGAAGGCTTTGCCAGAGGAAGTAGGAAAGCCTCGCGGCCAGTTGGTGGTTGGTCAACGGTGTTGTCCCTTGTTCTTCAGTGGGGTTGAATTCCGGGCGGTAGAGCAGGTGGGGCGAGAGCAGGATCGCGGTCAAACTGGCGCCTTTCGCTTCTTCCGGTGTGGCTCCCCGCGTGAGGGTCTCCTGATGGTGGGCCCTCAGTCGTTCCGTCTCTGCCGCCGTCACGGGGCGGCGCCAGGCGCGGCGGAGAAACGTTTCCAGACTATTTGGCTGACCTGGTGCCGGAGCGGCAAAGTCGGGTGGGGCCACTGGAGTCGCTCTCTCGGGGGCGATCGGACCGAGGATCTCCATCCGGTCGAGCCAGAGTTTGCCCTGGGTTTTCATCCAATCCTCCCAACGAACTGCCGACACCGCGTCAAGGAGGCGTTGGTTTTCAGCGAGACGTTCCACGTTGGCGTTGCGCCAGAGCCGCTCAATGCCGACGATGGGCTGGCTGCTGCGGGCGGCCAGTTGTTCCAGGTAGCCCTGCTGGAGGACCTGCTTCTGCCTGGCGTATTTGCGGAACCGGTCGATTTCCCGGGGATCCCCTCCAGGTCCGAGCAGGCGCAACCAGACATAATAGGCCTGACCGGACCTTGCCTGGGCATTCAGGGCTTCTCTGGATTGGCGGACCCCGTCCGGCTCCGGATCCATGAACGGCGGGAGAACGGGAGCTTCCCGGTCACCGGTAGCCTCTGCGAGGCGGGTCACATCCGGTGGCAGAGGAGTTTGAGGCACCAGATTCTGGTTCTGCCACGCCAAGTCATGGCTTCCCCGCGACAAGAACGTCTCCACGACGATCTCACTGGCCCGGCCGACCGTCCCAGAGGGCACTGGCGCCACTACCAGAGTCTCTCCGGCATCGGTGATCCGCAGCTCCGTGGCCAGTCCCAAGGCGGCGGCCCGGTGAGTGATGCGGTAATACCCGTCAACCGGCACCACCACCGTGGCCGAGAGTTCCTGGTTCGGGTGCGCCAACACTAACCCGCCTTCGTGCGGCTGAAGCTTGGGCTCGGAACGTGTCATCTCCTCGGCCTCGGCCTTCCAGACCAAGATGGGGGGATTTTCCAAGGCGAGCCAGCCAGTCACCGCACTTTCCGTGGCGCTCATCCAGGCTTCAAACTGGGGCGCCGTCATATCGAGCGCCTCCCGGTCATTCCGGAAACCACTGGGACCGGGCCCGTCTTCGGGAAGAGAAGCCCCCGCGTGAAGATCAATCCCCATCAGATCTGCCAGCGTGTGGTTGAATTCCTTTTGGGTCAGGCGGGGCAGGGTGACCCGGCCGGGGCGCTGGAACCGCGCTGCACCGGCCGATCCAAGAATATCCTGCGCCGCCCGGGTGAAGGCCCTCATTTCCGGCGCCGGGGGCGGTTCTCCTTTGGGAGGCATTTCGCCTGTCGCGGTCAGCTCCAGAGCCTGATGCCAAATCCGTGCCTGCTCCAGCAAATCGGTTTCAGTATGGAAGGATCGGAAATCCAGCCGGGCCTCCGTTTTCTCCTCTCCATGGCATTTCACGCAATGCCGGTCGAGAAAGGCGGTGATCGCCGGTGGCAGGGGTTCTGCTCGCGCGCCTCCCAGATAGAAGGCCGCCATCACCGCCAAAAAGACGGGGAGAGCCCGGGAGGGCGCGGGGCGGGGGATCGGGGGGTCCATGAGGAAACGGTGGCTTCTTACTATCGTTCCCGGGCTCGCGCTGTCCAGCCCCCAAGGCCTGGCTTGCCGCGGCGCGTTTTGCGGCGACAATGTGGCATGTCCCAGATCACTCCCACGATTTTTGTGAAAACCGGCTGCCCTTGGTGCGATGAAGTGCTCGACTATTTCGATTCCCACCATCTGCCCTATGAGAAAGTCACCGTCAGCGGGAATCCCGGCGCGATGAAGGCCATGGTGGCATTGTCCGGTCAATCTAAGGCTCCCACCATGGACTGGGACGGGGAGGTGC
>JADZAX010000519.1 GCA_020852405.1 Verrucomicrobiales bacterium | reverse complement strand
TCTCGGAACCGTCAGCGAGCTTAAGCGCATAGAGGCGCAGATTGGCATCAAAAAGATAAACGGAATCCCCGACGATGGTCGGCGTGGAACGCGGACCGTCCCCGCCACTGTTGTCCGGAGTGCCGCTGTTGCCACCCGCGTTGCCATAGTCACTGAGCCAGAGCGGAGCTGACCACAATTCATTCCCTGTGGCGGCATCAAACGCCACACAGACCTCCAAAGGATCACCGTCTACTTCCCGTTTCACCAAGGTCAACGCCTTGCCACCTCCGACTGCGAAAGAACTGAATCCATCGGTGGTGGGGCTTTTCCAAACCGTCTTTGGACCATTGGAAGGAAAACTGCTCGGCAAGGCCTGGGCCGCCACACCAGTTCCCAATGGTCCACGGTAGGAAGGCCATGACGCATCTTCAGCCCGGACGGCAGAGGAAAAAGAGCCGACAAGGGCGATCGAAAGGCAAAGGGAAGCAGCAGGGTAACTATTCATGACGGCGGAAATCTGCCAGAGTTCCACCGCTCACGCAACTGGCGTGTTACAGGTCACGAGACCACCCCGACCGGACAGGCCATTTCCGCGTCCGGCACCAGCTACTGAGCCAGGTTGTCCTTGCCAACCGACTCAATCAGGAAGGGCCCGGAAACGCCCCCACGTATCGAATTCGGAAATCCCCCCCTGATTTGACAATTTTGATCTTGTAATCAGGACCCCGTGTCACCGGCTGCCAACGCCCCGGCCCATCAGCGAATGCCTGGACTTCCTGCACCCGCAAGTCTTCAAAGCAATCGACCACCTGCACTTTGAAATCGGCGAACGATTGCACGTACTGCACCTTACCAAACAACTTGGTCAAGTTTGGCTTCAACATAGCCTGCCCCTCCTGAAAAAAGGTTGCACCGGACTTTCCCCGGCGGACGCCCAACCCCCTTGTTGAACGCAAACTCATCCTATCGGAAATGAAAAAAACAGTCAACCCTTCAGACAAAAAAAAATAGATTTTTCTTTGTTAATAAGCCGCATTCTCCGTGCTTTCATTTTTGGTTACCCGGATTGGTTCCGCTCTCACCCCTCTGAACCAGAAGGGTGAGAGCGGAACAACCTGCTCATTCCGGGGCAGGTTTCGACCTAAACCATTGGCCGATTTTTTCCACATCTCCGTCCCGGAGAAACGCCAGATAGGTCATCAGCATCGTCGCGAAAAACATCTCCAGATTCCTCGATACCAGACTGATGCCGCCGTGGAGCAAAAAACCAAGCAGGAATCCCCAGAAACGGGTCCGGCCAGCGAAGAGGAGAAAGGGGATGGCGCATTCGGCCAACAGAGCGACAAACGTGACCAAGCCCAACTGTCCCTCGTAAGGCAGCACCCAATTACCGGGTCGCCGGGAATTGTGGGAGAGCAGATAGTAGGTCATGAACTCCCCGTTCCGCCAATAAGGACTGCCGAGCTTGAGCAGAACGGTTTGAAGGTAAATGACCGCCACCTGCAGACGCATCAACGTCAATCCATAACGTGGGACCATGGCCACCACCGCGGGCCGCCAGCTGGAGACCAGTGACCAGGCTCTCCCCATGGGACTGATCAATACCAGAAAGGAAAAAGCCTGCAACACCTGATCCCAGCCCGTCACCACCAACGGCGCTCTCGCGACAAAAGAAAGGTGCCAGAGGAATACAACCAGAGCGGCCGCGCGTGGCAGGATCCCCAAAGCCAGCAGAAGCATGCAAAACCCGCTGAAAATCAGAACCGAGGTTATTCCGGCCGGGTTTTCAATCCATTGAAATACAGACAGATAGATCCACGGATGATGGGCTATGGTGACCCCCTGATCCACCAGTCCCCGATTGGACAGGAACACCAGACGATCCGGCCAAAGCAGGACCAGATTGGCGAAAGCCACCAAGGCGAACCCGATGCGGACCGCAGCATAAATGCGCTCGTCCTCGCACACCCAGAGCAGCGTGTTCTGCAGGCGCAGAATGGATTGACGTAAGGAGGCCATGGCAATCCTCAGGGCGAAAGGGTCGGTTTTCCTGACGATCGGAACTCTTTGGTGCGTTCCACGGCCGTTTCACCCAATTTGTGGATGCCCATGAGACTTCTGGTGTACCAGGCGTCAATCACCAACGTCAAAGGGGCGTGACCGGGATCCATAGCCGGGCCCAGCTCATTGGCGGCCCGGGCGAGCAGCGCATCGGCATACTTCTGCCCTTGGGGCAAATAGGTCATCCGGTCAAAGAGACTGTAGTAGCGGGCTTCCTCAGGCTGCGGGTAGGGCTGGAAGCCGGGAAGCACAGCTCCCATGGGCTGAGGGGTGCCGACGGGATCTGTCACCTCCAACCTCACATCCATGCGATGGATCACCGGGATGGTATGAAACATCGTCCACTCCTGCTGGGTTCCGGTTGCATTTTGATACTGGCCCAACACCTCTCCCACCACTCCGGAGGAACGCCATTGTCCAGGAAGAATGCAGATGACCAGAGTCAGCGCATGCCACAAGCAGAGCGATCCGAGCAACCGGGTCACCCATGTCGACCTGCACGCCGGGGCAGCTAAAGAGTCGGGAGCCGGATCCATTTCGGAAGTAGTCTGATGAACAGCACGACAGCCCGGCCGGCGAACGGCTTCGCATCGTGAGGCCACACTGACACCAGAATCCCACAGTGGTCAAGCCCCCCTGCCGGAGAGAACCCCAAAACCGAAATCGGGATCCGACTTTGAACCATCAAGGTATGCCCGGTTTGGTGAACCAGGTTTTTGCCAACGGATCGGTGGCGAAAAATTCCAGGAGAAGTTTGGCAACTTTCGCGCGACCTTGGGGACTGGGATGGACTCCATCCCCGGCAAAATCTTCCGGAGTCCATTTGAGATCATCCAGAGAGCGACCTTTTTCTCCTTCGGCCCACAAATAGGGTCCCCACAGGAGGACCGGAGTGGGTTCTCCGCCGGAACCATTGATCTGTTTCAATTGCTTCAGGATCAGACTCCTGACGGCGAAGGCGGTCTCGTAGGCATAGGGTTCAGGGTTGAGAGCCCCGGTGGCATTCCCTGCCCAGATCCGGCTGCTGAGATAGACAAGTCGCAAATTGGGGAACCTCATCCGGGCATTTTGAAGGACAAGGGCGGTGTCCGCTTCCAACTTCATAAGATGGTCTTCCTTGCTGCCTTTCGGGCTTTTGTTGGCAAGCTTCACCCACGCGATTTGAACCTGGGCCGGCGAAACCCCGGCCTGCCCGAGACGTTCCATCGCTTCCTCCCATGGCGGCCCCTCAGCAGGCACCCATTCAGCCATGGCCTGTCCTCCTTGGGCACAATCGACGATAGTGAGCTGTTCTGATTTGCGGGGATCCGGATCCGCAATGGTCTTGAACGAGGAAAATTCCTGCGTTGCATTGGACATGCTGATGGAAACCAGCACCTGCCGGCCGTCTGCGGCAGGCTGGCCCGATGCATCGAGCGGCCTGATGCGGGCCAACGCCGCTCGGGCAGCCAGGGCAAGTGACGCGGGAGGCGTGTTTTGACCGCCTCCATACAGTCCACCGTTCTCGCCTTCATAGAGGTCCTCGGCCGACATGTCCGTGAGTGGTTTCAGCACCGCCGGCTTTGGACGTTGCAGTCCATTGGCGGATCCAGCCTTGTTGGCCGGAGATTCACCCTGCCTTCGGACTGCTTTGGCCCGGTCCAAGAAGGCCTGTTCCTCGGCGGAGAGCTTTTCTCCACGCTGTTCCCGCTGGTAAAGAAGCTTGGCCTTCGGCCAGTCGATGGGCTCCGGCCCCGATTGTGCCTGAGCACCTGAAACAGAGAGCAAGAGGATAACGGCAACTAGCCAAGGTTTCATGGTCATGGTCATGGTCATGGTCATGAAACACCGCCGACTTGGTCGAGATGCGGAATCCGTTGCATGGGAGATTTCTTGCCCCAATGTCGGGTCAGGAATCCTCGCCAAGGAGGAACTTGGCCGCTTGGGCCACATCCTTGTCACCTCTGCCTGAAAGATTGACAATGATGATTTCATCCTTTGCCATGCTAGGAGCCAGTTTGCGTACTTCGGCGAGAGCGTGACTGCTCTCCAAGGCAGGAATGATTCCCTCGACCGCACTGAGCTCACTAAATCCCTCCAAGGCTTCCGAATCGGTCGCGTAGCGGTAGACAACACGCCCCTGATCATGGAGCCAGGCGTGCTCGGGACCGATGGCGGCATAGTCAAGACCAGCGGAGACCGAATGGGTCAGCTCGATCTGACCATCCTCATTGGCGAGCAGCCAAGTTTTGGTCCCCTGAAGCACCCCGAGACGCCCTCCTTGGAACCGGGCGGCATGTTCGCCGGGAAGAATCCCGTGTCCCCCGGCTTCCACCCCGACCATGCGAACCGACGGATCATCGATGAATGGATGAAAAAGCCCGATGGAATTGCTCCCTCCGCCGACGCAAGCCACCAAAACGTCCGGCAAACGGCCTTCCCGCTCGAGAATTTGCCGCCGGGCCTCCACTCCGATGACCCGGTGAAAATCCCTCACGATCATCGGAAAGGGATGTGATCCAAGGGCGCTCCCCAGAATGTAATGGGTCCCTTGGACATTGGTCACCCAGTCCCGCATGGCCTCGTTGACCGCCTCCTTCAGAGTGGCCTGCCCGGCATGAACCGGACGCACCTCGGCCCCAAGGAGGCGCATCCGCACCACATTCAAATACTGTCTCTCCATGTCCACCGCACCCATGTAGATGACGCATTCCATGCCGAAACGCGCTGCCACAGTGGCCGTTGCCACACCATGCTGACCGGCACCAGTCTCAGCAATGATGCGGGTTTTGCCGAGGCGCTTGGCAAGCAGAATCTGCCCCAAGGCGTTGTTGATCTTGTGGGCCCCCGTGTGAAGCAGATCTTCCCTTTTCAAGTAGATGCGCGCGCCACCAAGCTTTTGGGTCCAACCTTCAGCAAAATAGAGAGGCGTGGGGCGTCCCACATAATCACGAAGCAACCCATCCAACTCGGCTTGGAACGCGGGATCCGCTTTGGCACGGGCATACTCGTCAGCGAGCTCGGTGAGGGCCGCCATCAGGGTTTCTGGGACAAACATGCCGCCATAGGGCCCAAAATGGCCCCCAGCGTCTGGGAAAGCATATGACATGGCGCATACTAGGCCAAGCCGGAGCCCCCGACAAGTGGGGATGCGGTGCCGGACTAGATCCGGATCGCCTCATTTGAGAGGCACGCCTTCCACTGGTTTTCCGTTGGTGGTCAGGACATGGATCTCATGGATCCCGCTCACCTTGGAGTTGACATACTCCCAGACAACCTTCTTCTCCGCATTGATTTCAAAAATCTTGGCTTTATCCGGCGCTTTCTGCCCATAAGAGCAGACCACTGTGTTGCCATTGGGCAGACGCTGCCCTCCGCAGGGATCCGCAAAGCGACCTCCCACATCAGCATTGTCCACCACCCAGACTGGTTGGCCGGAGGCATCAAATTCCGCGATTTTGTTTCCGTGGGTCAGATTGACCAAGGTGCGGCCATTGGGGAGGCGGATGGCGGTGAATGGCCAGTTATCAGCCGGAGGCGCAGTCAACTCGGGTTGACGGGTGGAAATTTCAGCAACGGTTTTGCCATCGGGAGAGTACTCCTTGACCTTGAACGCCAGCAAATGGGGCACGAGATAGTTCCCGTTGGGCAGCTTGCGCGCCATTCGGGTCTGCATGTGGGCATTGTCGGTCTCGGGTTGGAGGGGCACCTCGACCACAATTTTCCCTTCACTCGAGATTTCCAGCAACCGGGGTTTGACTCCGCGTTCCACCGTCAAGGTGTTGCCGTTGTCGAGACGCCACACCGTGCCGAGCTCCTTGTTTTCAGGGGCGAGAGTGTAACTCCAGACCAATTTGCCATCCCGCTGGAATTCACGTCCTTCTTTGCCGGTGGAGTAGAGAATGTTTCCATTGGGCAACACGGTACCATCTCTCGAGGGCCCGGGTGTTTGCCAAACGATTTCGTTGTCCTCGCCGATGATGGCAGTCAGATGCCCGGTGATGAGGAAAGAATGGCGGATTCCCGAATCACTGGTTTGGACCCCTTCGGGTGCCGCAGGCAGGCGCGATAAGGGGAAAAACAAGGCGACCAGGGCCACCAGGAGACAATGATGAAAGGGAAACTTCATAAGAGCCATGATGATCCTCCCGGCCCACGCCGTCAATGGCGCAGACAGGACCAGAAAGGCCGGAAGTGAAAACCAAAAAACTCATTGCGAGGCACCCAGGGAACGGGAAACTGAACACTGACTCCGCCAAAACCGATGAACGCACCTCAGTCCACCACGGACGACACCCCAATTTCACTCCCCCCTCCCACCATTGTGACAGAGGAAGAGGTGATGTTTTTTGACACCGACTGCGGTGCCGTGGTTCACAACATCGCCTATCTGAGATTCATCGAAACTGCCCGAACCCGACTGGCGGCAAAAATGGGACTGGATTTGAGAACAATGAGCACCAGTCAGATTTTCCCAGTGGTGGTCCGCACCGAAATCGATTACCGGCGCGCGGCCCGTTTGGGTGACGTGCTCCAAATTGAGGGTGAATTGGACCGGCTGGAGAGAGTCCGTTTCTGGTGTTCCTTCCGAATCCTGAGACCAGAGGACGGGGAAACACTGATCACTTGCCGCCAATCCCTGGCCTTGGTCCAGATGCCGGAGGCGCGTCCCTTAAGACTTCCAGAGGCATGGCGTGCGCAATGGCCCGAACTGGCTTCGGGCCGCTGAGGAGGAATAGAACTCCTGAAAAAAAGAACTCCCGAACCGGGCAATTCCGGTCCGGGAGCTGTCAATACCATCTGCAGAACAAGTCAGCGCACCTTGAGCCCCTGCACCTTGTCAGAGGTTGGGAGATAACGGTAGTAGACTTCCAACATCAGGGCACCCCAGGCGGTGTTGCGAATCAGGGAGTCCTTGGCATCTCCTTTGGTCCAGGACCCATCGGCATTTTGGGCATCCAGCAGGGCTTTCTGAAACTTGCTGTTGAACGTTTCCCAGCGGGTTCCACCCTCCATGAAGTATGCCTGCATGTTGTAGTAAGGCGCATAGAAGTCAGCTCCAGGTGGTCTGCCAAGGTAGTTTTTGTCGAGGAAGTCGAGCCCTTTCTTGACGTGGTCCGAGTCACCTTCATTCCAGATCTGGAGCGCCAAGATCCCGGCGCCCGTCAGAGTGGGCTTTCCAGTCGATTCCTCACCGACCAAGCGGTATTTCCAGCCCCCGTTTTTATCATCCTGGGCTTTTTTGACATAGGAAATCGACTTGTCCAAGGCCCGGTCGACGCCGGAGAATTTTTTGCCGGTGTTATGGGCGGCCTTGAGCGCCTGGATCTGCCAGCCGGACACCGACATGTCAGGGTTGTTGCCGCCGTTTGCGTAGCCGTAGACCCAGCCTCCGGCCTTGTCCTGTCCATCCACGATGATTCCCACGGCATCCCGCAGGGTGTTCTCCAACCGGGGGATCTCCCGCCCGCTTTCCTTGGTCATGGTGTAGAGTTCACAGAGGGCGTAAGTGGCGATGGCATGCTCATAAGAGTGATGATTGCCGGCGCCTTCAGTGGCCATCTTGCCCTTGTTCTTCTTGGCTGTTTCCATCAAGAAAAGCGTTCCGTTGACCACCGAGTCGCCATATTTGGCGGATTCAGGCGTTTCGCAATGCCCCAAAAAGGAAAGCAAGGCGAGACCGGTGCTGGCGAATTTGAATTCCTTGCCCCAAGAACCATCCGCGTTCTGTTTGGAGGCCACAAAATCGAGCGCCTTTTTCACCGCCGCTTCCGCACGTTCGTCGCCCCCGCTCTCTCGGAGACGCTTGAGGCGCTGAGAGGCGCTGCAACGAGACCGCATCTGCGCAGGAATGGCTCCCATGTTGGAGACATCACCGAACCCGCTCATGGACATGCCAAAATCACCGGAGTCACCGGTGGCACCGATCATGGAGAATGTGTTGTTCGGATCCACAATCTGGGGCACCGCCGTGGGTGAAAAGGCCTCCACGGAGACAATGGGAGTGCTCTGGGACATCGTGGCTGACGTCTTCCGGGACACTTTGTTGAGTTGGACGTTCTCCACCGTGGAGGATTCCTCCCCGGAAACAGAGCTGACGGAAAGTTGGGGAGGAGCAGACACGGGAACCGTCAGGGCCACCAACCCAAGCAGGAAGATAATGGCGGCATGCACTGCGATGGCGGCAGCCAACGCACCCACTTTTTCGTTGGTGTCACTTTTCTTGTCCGCGGCGTGAACGGCCTCTCCTTCCCCCACGATGAGCATGCGCTCACCATGGTGCGGGCCTTCCCCTTGCAGGTGTATGGCATGAACGCCGACCGGGGCCTGCATTTCAGCGTCGACCTGAATCGATGGATCGAGGACGGCGGCAACTTTGAAATGACTTTCCGCTCCGGCGGTGTCACCCCGGCCCAGCAGGAGTCTCCCAAAAGTAAGATGCGCGGCAGAACTTTCCGGATGGGCCTTGAGATAATCTTCCAACAACCCCTGGGCGGGTTCCCACCCTTCGGCGGTATGGGCAATCGTATAGGCGGTGAACATGAGATTGTCCTCGTCGCCTGGCACCATGGGAGCGGCCATCAGGAGATGTGCGGCCGCGACCTGTTGCCCTTCTGCCAGTTGGGCTTCTGCCAGAGCGCGGCGGGCGCTCCAATTGTCTGGAGAAGCGTTCAGAGCAGCTTCCAATTCTGCGATAGTTTGGCTCATGTTTTGTGGTGTATTTGGGTGGGGATCCAAAGGATAAAGGCAAGCTCAACTTGCTTTCTTTTGAGATATTGCGCCCCGAAGCGCAAAAAGTGACATTTTTTTTATGATCTCTGAATCCACCAAGCGATCCGGATTCTAT
>JADZAX010000518.1 GCA_020852405.1 Verrucomicrobiales bacterium | reverse complement strand
CTCTCCCAGCCGTCCGGTGGGGACTCCACCCTGGCGTTCCGGACACCAAGCCAAATACTCCAGCGGGAGATCAATAATCGCGCGTCCCCGGTAGCGGCCAAAGGGCATTCGGTAGAGCATGAGATCATTGAACAGAGCGGCCAGATCGGCCCTCATGGTCTCAAAGGGATCAGGATTCTCGGGTTCGTCGGGCATGGCGTGAGTTTACGGTTTACTGCCTCCCGCTTTGTTGTCTACTGACCAGAATGGCAAAAATTCGCATCATGTCCGACGCCCTCGCCAGCCAGGTGGCTGCCGGGGAGGTCGTGGAACGTCCCGCCTCGGTGGTCAAGGAGTTGCTGGAGAACAGCATCGACGCCGGCGCCCGCTCTATCGAAGTTCGGGCCGAACGCGGGGGGCTGGCTTTGATCCGTGTCAGTGACGACGGGTCCGGGATGGCCCGGGATGATGCCCTGCTCTGCGTGGAACGCCACGCCACCAGCAAGATCCGCACGAAAGAGGATCTGGCTTCCATCTGCACGCTGGGATTCCGCGGGGAGGCTTTGCCCAGTATCGCCAGCGTCGCCAAGTTCCGTCTCCGGACGCGGGAGCCCGATGCTCTCGGGGGAACGGAGATCACCATTCATGGGGGGAAAATGGTCAGCGTGGCCGATGCCGGAGGGCCTCCAGGAACCGAAATCGAGGTTCGCTCTCTTTTCTACAATTTGCCCGCCCGTCGAAAATTTGTCCGGTCGGAGTCCACCGAATACGGCCATCTTGAGCAGGTCATCCGGCTTCAGGCTGTGGCTCATCCAGAAATTCGATTTGCCTTCGTCCACGGCGACCGGGTGGTCTTCCATCTCCCGGCCACCCAGGACCGGCTGGAGCGGATCCGGGGCCTCGCCGGCGCCGATCTGGCCGGACGCCTTCTCGAGGTGACCCGACGGGAGGAGCAAGCGGTCACGGTGAGCGGGTACATCGGACCTCCCGGGATGGGGCGCTCGGACCGGCGCTACCTCAATGTGTTTCTCAATGGCCGCCCGGTGGAGGCGCCGGTCCTGACTTACGGGGTCCGTGAAGGGTATCATACGGCGCTGATGAAGGGCCAGTACCCTGTGACCTTTCTCTTTTTGGAGCTCGATCCGGGTGCTGTCGATGTGAATGTCCATCCGGCCAAGCGGGAGGTCCGCTTCCACAACGCGGGAGCGGTGCGGGAAGCGGTCATCGAAGCAGTCGCCGACACGCTGCGCCGCCAAATGGCCCGGCCGGTGTCCGGTGTGGGCATGAGCGGACTCTCTTCGCGGATGGCTCCGGATGCTCCCGAAAAGGCGTCCGACGATGAGATCGCTCCTCCCGGCACCATCCGTGCCCAGGAACTTGCCCAGGAACTTGCCCCAGCGCTCCCTCCCCCGGCGCCGGTTGAGCATCAACCGGAATGGTTCCAAGACGTGGAGCGTCCTGCACCCGTGCCCCGTTTGATCCCCGAAGGGACTGCTGCACCGGGCCTCCCTGTTGCTACGCCCTCCCCGGAGGAGACCTCCCCTATGCCCGAACCTTCCTCTCCGGTCAGGCCCAAGCCTGAGGATTTCCGGTATTTGGGAGTCTTGGGGAAACTGTACGTGCTCTTGGAAAGCCGGGAGGGCCTTGTGTTGATGGATCAGCATGCGGCGCATGAACGCGTGCTGTTTGAGGAAATGCGCCGCCGGATGGAGACCGAGGGCGTGCCTTCACAGCGCCTGCTGGTTCCATTGACAGTGGAGTTGGAACCCCGCGACCTGGAAATGCTCTCCCGGCACACCGATGCCCTGCAACGTCTTGGGGTGGGGGCTGAGCCGTTCGGTGGCAACACCCTCAAAATCGACAGCCTGCCGGCCTTTCTGAAATGTGCAGACCCCATGAATTTTCTCCATGCTGTCATCGAAGAACTGAGGAGCACCAGTCGGCGCATGTCCACCTTGCGGTTGGGCGAGGATCTGGTGGCGACGACGGTTTGCCGACATGCGGTCAAAGCCAATGATCCCCTGCATGAAAAGGAATTGGAGCGCCTCGTCCGTGATCTGTTGGCCTGCGACATGCCCTACTGCTGTCCCCATGGCCGTCCCACCTTGATCCAGATGCCTTACAGCGATTTGGAACGCAAGTTCGGCCGGCGCTCCTGAGGCCACGTCACCGAAACTTTCTCCCAGTGAGGTGGTTAAAGCTTCTGGAGGCTTTTTCCAATTCCCGGCCAGATCAAAATGTCGGAGTTTGTACTTGCAATATACAATACTATGTAAATACATTGTGAGGTCGGTTCTTTTTTCTCGCCTTACCCAGACCGTTTGATACCATGAATGACCAACGACTTGCCAGTGATGAAAGGGTTGCCATGATGGATGCTTCAGATTCCGTTGATCATGAAGAATCCCGGTCTGAATCGGGAGAATTGCTTTTTTCAGTGTTGCGGCGTCGCGACGATGAAACGCTCGGTCCGATGACCCAGAGTGAACTTCTCGAGAAACTCCGGCTGGGTGAGGTCGACAAATCCGACATGGTCTTTTTCGAGGGATCACCCGGATGGGAGCCGATCGAAGAAGTGTTCGAGATCCATGAACAATTGCGGCACTTCGTCGATGATGGTCAGGATCGGGCTGTGGTGGCTGACAGCTACCGGGAAGTTGCCGACGTTATGGCCCATGGAGAGGAGATTTTTTACATCGCGGTGCAAGAAAAGTCAGGCTTCCTGAGCCGGCAGAAAAATTGTGTCATTTTGACCAACCGTCGCCTGCTAGTGCTGCACCGCCGTCGGGGGGGCATGGAGCTCGAGGGGTATCCGTGGTCGGAGGTTACCAACACCCTGATGCGGGACGACGCCGGGGGGCGGGGAACCTTCTCCTTCCTAGTTTCGATGGACCGTCGCGTTGATCTGCCCCACATTCCCCTGCAGCAGGTGCGCCGGTTGTTTCAGTTGTCACAGGAATTGAGACAGTAGCGACTTTCCCTGCGGCGGTGGAGACAGCCCTGTCAAGCTGGGCCATGGCATGCGAATCGGCAGCGGATTTGGATGCGCCTGCAAAAGGGGCTTTTTTCTTCGGTTGCCTCCGTCTGCATCGCAAGGTAGCCTGAGGTTTGGGAATCTGAAAAGACCATGGTTGGTCCGGCAGGATTCCGGCTCACCATGAGTGCCACATTGATCGATCCGAAACGCATCCGGGGGTGGACCCAGGTTCGCCCTTGGCGGAATCTCGGGCTTCTCGCGATTGATTACGCCTGCGTGATCCTCGTTACCGGGGGCGCTATCTGGTTCCATTTGGTTGTGATCGCGGAAGAGTTGCATTGGTCTTGGCTGATTCCCGTGTGGGGACTGGCGGCATTTTTCAACGGCATCCTGCAACACCGGATTGGTTTGATGGGCCACGAGGCCTCGCATTACCTTTTGGTGCGCAACCGCAAGTGGAACGACATCCTCGCGGATTTGCTCATCTTCTATCCGATGTTTGCCGCCTTGATTCAGTACCGCTCAAAACATCTGGGACATCACCTGTATCCCAACGACCCCGATCGGGATCCCAACATGCTGGGGGGAAGAGCCGAGCGCCTCTATGCCCGGTTCCCCATGCCGAAGCGTTCTTTCATTTATCACTACTACGTGAAGTTTTTTTGGCCTCCCTTTGTCTTCCGGAATCTTCTGGATCTCTTCCAGGTTCTCAGCATCGGTTCAGGAATGGCGCCTCTGGCGCGGGGAGTTGCTCATGAATCGCCTTCGGGCACTCTCCTCCCGGAGAGGGATTCAGACCCGGCAGGAGCTTCAATCGAGACGACCACCAAATCTGTGGGGAGCGGAAAAAAACTCTTGCCCACGGTGCTAGGAGTTTTCTATCTGGTGGTTCTGACTGTGGCCATCCGTCTCAGTATTCAGTCAGGCTGGTCTCTTGCGCTTTCCGTGGGGGCGGTCTGGCTGGTCGCGGCGGCGGTCTGGGCATTTCTCCCGCAAGCTGCTTTTTTCCGGGGTGCGCGTCTTGCCTACGACATCAAATTTTCCGCCCTGCAACGGCTTACCTACCACACCCTGATGTTTTATGTCCTCGGCGCGGCGGCCGTCTTCACGGGCTACGATCCCACGGTGGCTTTTCTGGTGCTCTGGATTGCGCCCCTGATTTATGTTTTTCCTTACTTCATGCTGCTTCGGGAAATCTATCAGCATGCCAATGCCGGGCGGGAAGAGTTGGACAATTCCCGAGTCATGCACGCGGATCCCTTCACTCGTTGGGCGGTGTTGGGTTATGGCAATGATTACCATCTGATCCACCACATTTATCCCAACATTCCCCACGACCGTCTCCCCGAAGTGCACCAGACGTTGATGACGGAATCCGAGGAATACCGGACCGTGGTCGACGAATCGCACGGCATCATCCAAGGTCGTGCTGGTATCCCCAGCTTGTTGGACCAACTGGCCAAAGGCCTCCGCTGACCGTCAATTCAGGGAAGGATTTTCCGGCTCGCCGGCTTGCAGGGCATGCCAGGGACTGATCTCCTGCATGAGCCGGGACCACATTTGGTCCACGTCCCGAGGATCGAGAATATGGCGCCGTGGTTCCCGGTGGATCCATGATTTTTCGGTCAGTTCCGACTCAAGCTGGCCATCCGACCATCCGGCATACCCCACGAAGGCCCGCACCGAAAAGCCTTCATCCAAATGACGCCGTGCTTCCACCGCGGAGAGGTGGGTGTTATAAATCAGACTGTTGTTGGACTCGTCCCAGCCGAGGGAACCAAAGGTGAGATGCTCCCTGCTGACAGGACCGCCAAAGAAAACGGGGACCATCTGCAGAGGCACAAATTCAGGGCCATCCAGCAGATCCCCGATGGTTTTGTCGATGGGGCGGTTGAGGATGTAGCCTTGGGCTCCGATCGAAGGCCCATGTTCCGTGAGCAGCAGTACGCAGCGCCGGAAAGTGGGCGCAAGCAATCCCGGATCCGCCAACAGGAGGTTCCCTTTCAGAGGCGGTTGGCCACTCTGTTTCTTAGTCATGACAAAAATCGGTGGGATTACCGATCAAGTTTGACGATAGACTCCCGGAACGAGCGCGCAAAGGAATAATCATCTTGCGCCCGCAGTGGCTTGGTTCCACCGTATTCGACGAATGGAATCGCCTTTCAAACCGCTTCTGGAACTCCCCGAACTTGATTCTGTCCAGGTGGAGACTGCTGCAGCGGCTTTGCTTGATCAATCCGTTTCTGATGATGACAAAGCCGTTTTCCTGAGCCATCTCGCCCGAAGGGGGGAGACTCCGGCGGAGCTGGCGGCATTCGTCACGTCTTTCCTGGGGCGTGCCGTGGCCGTGGAGTTGGATCCCACCGAGGCGGGGGGACCGGTCATCGATGTGTGCGGCACCGGAGGAGACTGTCTCAATTTGTTCAATGTGTCCACCACCGGGGTTTTTGTCCTCGCCGGGGCGGGAGCCCGGGTCGTGAAGCACGGCAATCGCGGGATGACGTCAAAGAGCGGGGGCGCGGATGTGCTGGAAGCTCTCGGCATCCGCATTGACCTTTCTCCTGACAGAGTCGTGGAGTGCGTCAAATCTGTGGGGGCCGGGTTTCTCTTCGCTCCGGTCTACCATCCTTCTTTCAAAGCGGTCGCACCCGTGCGCAAACGGTTG
>JADZAX010000517.1 GCA_020852405.1 Verrucomicrobiales bacterium | reverse complement strand
TATCCTTCTTCAATTCCTCCACCGAGGCCGAGGTTTTGAGATATGAGTCCCTGAGATCAGTCAGTTGTTGGGGCAATCCGGAGACGGATTCCGGCACTTTGAGTTCCTTGACCTTGTTGAAAAGATCCCCCAAAGACGGCGACTTGGGTTCTCCGCTTTGGGCCCGTGCCTGCCCATCAGCAAGGGCCGTGAGGAAAACCAACAGACATAGCAATCGTAGCATCGGATGCGGGATCATGGGTGTCAGTCTGATCTCTCGGCAACATCAAAGCAAGGGCTTTTCAACCCGCGATCCTCTCAACCCATGGCCTAAGCGCGTCCCCCAGGCCATTTCGGATTGACACCCACCGGAGCTGTCCCCACGATGCCGGGGTCGCGGCCCCATAGACTCCTCCGAATGATTTTGCTCTCCCAGACCTTGAACACCCCTCCTCCACAGGGATTGCTTTTCGTGGACTGGAGCATCATCGCTCTTTACGCGGGTCTGACGATATTTCTCGGTTGGTGGTACGGACGCAGCCAGACTTCGACCAAAGAATATTTCGTCGGCTCCGGAGCGATGAACCCTTGGCTGGTCGGGGTATCCCTCTTTGCGACGCTGCTGAGCACGATCACTTACCTCTCCAAACCCGGCGAAATGCTGGGAAAAGGACCTGTCGTGATGGTGGACATCCTGATGTATCCGCTGGTGTTTCTGGTGGTAGCCTTCTGGCTTCTGCCGATATACATGAAGCACAAGGTGACCAGTGCTTATGAGTTGCTGGAAAACCGACTCGGCATCGGGATCCGACTCCTCGCGGTTGGTTTGTTCCTGATTCTCAGGCTGGTCTGGATGTCACTCCTGATTTATCTCACAGCCAAAGCCATCACCACGATGTGCGGCTTGGACAAGAAGTGGATCATCGCCGTGGTCATCGCAGCGGGAACGGTGTCGATGATCTACACCTCCCTCGGAGGCATGCGGGCGGTCGTGATCACGGATCTGATCCAAACCATCCTGCTTTATGGCGGCGCCCTACTGGTGATTGGGACCGTAACCTGGAAAATGGGTGGAGTTTCCTGGTTCCCCACGCAATGGAAACCACACTGGGACCAGCAACCCTTTTTCAGCTTCGACATTTCCACGCGGATCACCGTTTTCGGAACCCTTCTTTCTATGTTTCTTTGGTTTGTGGGAACAAGCGGAAGTGACCAGGTCTCCGTGCAGCGGTTCATGTCCACCAAGGACGTCAGCGCCGCGCGTCGTGCCCTGGGCATGCAATTGGGAGTGGGGGCACTGGTGGGACTCACCCTCAGTCTCGTTGGATTTGCGCTGCTCGGCTTCTTCGAGGCCAATCCCGGAAGCCTGGCACCGGGCCTTTCCTTGAAAGGGAACGCGGATGAAATATTTCCCTACTTCATTGCCTATCACTTGCCCCCGGTGGTTTCCGGGTTGGTGGTTTCAGGGCTGTTCGCGGCGGCCATGTCGAGTATCGATTCAGGGGTCAATTCGATCACCGCTGTCGTCATGACAGATCTCATGGAACGTCTGGGTTGGAAGTTTTCCTCCGAGGGAGGTCATGTGAGATGGGCCAAGATTCTTGCCCTGGTGGTGGGCATTCTTGTGGTCTGCCTCAGCACTCTGGCCGCCTATGTCCCCGGAAATATCACCGCCGTGACCAATAAGACAGTGAATCTTTTCACCATGCCGTTGTTCTGCCTGTTCTTTTTTGCCTTGTTCTCCAGACAGGCATCCCCCGTTGGCGTCGCCATCGGAACAATCTGCGGCATGCTCACCGCCATTCTGATCGCCTTTTCCGGCCCCATTTTCATTGCCGGTTTTGATCCCAAAACCCAACATGATCCAGTCAGCTTTCAGTGGATCGCCCCTGTCACCTTGATCGTAAATCTGACCACCGGCTATTTCTTCAGCTGGCTCATTCCCCGTCGCACCCACACCCAAGCAGCATGAAAATCCCCATCCCACGCTTCCTTGCCCTAATCTCCCTGCTGGCCATGCCCTCCCTCAACGCAGCCCCAAAAGAAACCATCCCGCTGGATCCGGCAACTCGACAAAAATGCCTTCAAGTGCTTCGCGAGGGGCTTCATGGAGAAGACTTCTGGCCTTCCATGCACGCCGCGGAAGCCCTCACACTCGCCGGACATGACGATGAAGTGCGGGCCTTTCTGGAGCCCAAGTTGGGCAACGAAAAGGATGACCAGCACCGCTGTGGGTTGGCCCGGGAATTGGCCCGTGCCGGAGACCGATCCCAGATTGGGCTACTGCTTGGCATCTTGAGTGGCACCGATCCCTATGGGCACACCCACGCCGCCGAAAGCCTCTATAAAGTGCTCGAAACCGGAGATGGGATTGCGCTGCGGAAAGCCATGGCACAGCGTGAGAATCCGAAACTCCGTTTGATGGCGGCCGGTGCGCTGGGGCGCAAAGGCGACGCCGATGCCATGGCTTTGATCCGGAAGCAGCTTGTCGAGTCTACCGATCCCGAGGAATACAAAATCTGTGCCTGGTTGCTGGCGATCATTGGAAACCAGTCAGACATTGCCTCGCTCCGTTCCCGCCTCAAGGATGCCCCCGACGAACTGGCCAAAGCGTATTTGGAACACGCACTGGCCACTTTGGGAGATGCCGCAGGCCTCGACGCTTTGCAGAAAAACCTCCAATCAGCCGACCCCGCGGTAAGGACATATGCGGCCAATTTTGCGGCCGACGGACACCTCTCTGCGGTTGCCGACCAGTTGCGCCCCCTACTTGTGGACGAGAATCTGGACACCCGGATTCGGGCCGCTCAGGCCCTCCTGGTCATCAGCCAGCCTTGAGGCAAGACTAGAAGCCAAACGCTTCAAACCCTCACGACGAGCTTTCGGGACGGACTCCTTAGGGACAGGGGTGTTCAGTATCCCCAATTCTCTCTCCCCTATCTGAACGAAGGGAAAGGCGTAGGACAAGGCACCCGTTGGAAAACATGGACACAAAAAAGCCCTTTGGCCGAGCTCGACCAAAGGGCTTTCTTTGAAATAGAGTCAAGTTCCAGCCTAAAGTGCCCCATTCCCGACATACAAGGCCGTGGTACCTGCAACCAAAGCGATGTCGTTCTTGTCAGGGGCTTTCTGAATGTCGTAAACCTTATTGCTGACGAAACTCTCCGTCCGGGTGTTCCAGAGCATGATGGACTTCTCCCCTTGCTGGGAATTCCCTGCGGAAGTCTCCACCGCGACAATGGCAGGAGGAGCCGGTGGCGCTTTCTTTGACGCGGCACCACCACCACCGGAAGAGGACGACGTAGCCCTCCTCTTCTGCACCACTACGGCTGCTTTCCGGGCCCGTTGCTCAGCAACCTGCACCTGTTGCGGTGTCGCGGGATAGGAAGCCAAGACAATGACTTTCACCACGTCCGGCAAACCGGAAAACTGAACGCCAGTGCCCGGTTTGGTCATGCGGTCGCCCAACTGGGCTTCCGCACGCTGCACCGCATCCATGTCGCATCCCGTGAGGAAAGCCATCACTCCACCCGAACCCGCGAAAGTAAATACAGCGTCTCTGCGTGTCATGGTTGGAATCCTCCCGGGTAACATTCAAATAAGGGCTAATCAGAACTGGGAGCCGACGCCGAAGAAGAAACTCGGCTCACTGAAGGCACCCGTGTTGGCGAAGGCGGTGCTGATGTTCACACCACCCAGGAGCCACTGCACACCGAAGGCATAAGGGGTCTTGTCGCCACCGGAATCCTTGTCCTTGGTGGAAACTTCACCGACCAGATAGAGGCGGAAGGGAAGCTCGATCTCAAGACCACCGTATCCCACAGGAGCGTCCTGGCTGTCGGCGGAATCTTCGATCCAAGTTTCGCGCAGACCAAGATGAAGGCCAATGCTGCGAACCATGCCGCTAGGGTCGATGACGAAGTTTTTGTAGAGAGCCGTGTAGGCGTTGTAGCGCTCCAGATCACCGAAGATCGCGTAACCACCCACACTCCACTCAGGCATGCCGCCCTGATCCTTAAGGATTCGCACCCTGGCTTGAGGGCCACCGGCGGAGATCAGATCGTTGTTTTTGTTGTCGTCGATGAAGCTCAAAAGCCCGCCAATTTCAAGCCATTCCGTCACACCATAGGAGATGAGTCCACCATGACCGATGATGTCCGTTTCGTTGTTCGGCAGGAGGAGGCAATACTGGGCGGTGAAACTGCCCTCAGGAAGCGTTCCAGAAGTCGGGTTGATGAACATCCCGGTGGGGCCTTGAATCGTAAGAAGACCACGTCCTCCAACGTAAGTGTCTTCAACGACGGCAGTGTTTTTTTCTGGAGCAGGCTCGCCGGCTCGGAGCGAGGGAGTGACAAGAGCCGCCAAGGCTCCGAGAAGGAAGAGTGTTTTGAACTTCATGGATCGAGATGCAGGTTTAGATTTTGACTCGGTGTCGCATGTAAGCACTCCGGGGTAACTCCGCAAGAAAAAATTCCCTTATCTTGAAAGTTTTATCCCTATGTACAATTACTGCAAAAATTCCTATTCTTGCGTCGAATGATGATCGTCAGCTGCCAACAAATGCGCCAAACAGAAGAGAGAGCCTTCGCCTCCGGCACTTCGGCAAAGCAGCTGATGGAGGCAGCTGGTCGCCGGTGTGCGGAATCGATCCGGGACCTGTTTCCGGCCCCCGGGCGGGCTAGGCTTTATGTGGGGCGCGGCAACAATGGCGGCGACGCCTTCGTGGTGGGACAATGGCTGCGCCGCTGGGGTTGGCGCGTGGAGGCGTGCTGTTCGGTCGATTTTCCCCTCATGACTCAACTGGCGGCAGAGCAAAGGGACATTTTCGAGAAGACCCCGAATATTCCGGCTGCATGCTTGAACCATGCTCCAGACCTCCTCATCGATGGTCTACTCGGCATCGGGGCGAAAGGCCCTCTCCGCGGCGAAATCAAAACTCTGGCTGCGGAACTCAATGAGACCCGGAAATTCCAAGACAGTATCGTGATCGCTCTCGATCTCCCCTCCGGTCTGGACGGTGACACAGGAGAAATCAACCTCGGAGCGGTGATTGCGGACCTGACCTTCGCCATTTCACACGTCAAAACCGGCCTCCTCAGCGATGCTGCCATCAACAGCGTGGGACGTCTGGTCCTGATTCCCGTCCTTGGAATTCCGCCCGCAGAGGAAGGCAATGCGGATGCCGAGGTGGTAACCCCTCACAGTTTCAAGGACTGGCTGCCGCGACGACCCTTCGATTTCCATAAAGGCCTGGCGGGGAGAGTCTCGATTGTGGCAGGCAGTCTTGGCTACTCCGGGGCGGCTCGACTCTGCGCAGCGGGCGCTTTGCACGGGGGTGCCGGCCTGGTCACCCTCTGGGTGCCCCAATCCATCTACGCGATCGTGGCCGCCGGGGTCGAGCCGGAAATCATGGTTCGTCCCTATGACAACCTGGAAGAGGTGCGGACCGTCCCTGCCGACGTGCTGGCTCTCGGACCAGGATGGGGCCCCCAGCCGCCGCCGGGATGGAAGCATTGGGTAGTCGAAGACCATCGCCCGGCAGTGATTGACGCGGATGCGCTCAATGCTCTGTCCCGGCATTCCGACCTTTTGGCCAGGATCGGAACGTCCGGGGTTCGCGTGCTAACTCCGCATCCCGGCGAACTGAGGCGACTCGCCCCCGATCTGGCGGATCTGCCCCGAGCCGAAGCAGCCCTGGCCTTTGTTGAGCGGCACCGGGTCACCCTTTTATACAAAGGAGCCCGCAGTCTGATCGCTCGGAAATGCCGTCCCCTGTATTACAATACCACCGGCCATCCCGGAATGGCTTCAGGAGGCATGGGAGATGTGCTTACCGGTGTCTGTGCCGCCCTGCTTGCTCAAGGACTCTTTCCGGAACGCGCCGCAGCCTTGGGCAGTTGGCTGCTGGGAAGAGCGGCCGAGTCGCTCATTATGGGTCCAAGGGGTACAGAATCAGCCGAATCCCTCTCCGCAGGCCAAGTGGCCGGGCGACTGGGACAGGCATTTCAGGATTGGCGCCGGGGCCTCCTTTAAACCGAAATCAGGCGGCAACAAACTGGAAGACATCATCCGACGGGACGCCCCCTGCGATCACTTGAAACCCGCGCCGGTTGGCCACCAGGTGGGTCAAGGCATGGTAGACATCCTCGATGTCGGACTCGCCTAACGCATTGGCCAATCTTTCCGCCGTAAGTCCCTCTCCCGGATGCCCCTGCAGATGATCGCGCACCTGGGACAACATCGCGAGGAAACCGCCTGCGGCAGCCTTGCCCGCTTCAACTCCGGGCTGATGATAGGCATTGATATTGATAAAACTGGCGTAAATACTGACCGCCCGCTCGTACAAGGCAATGAGAGCACCGACTGTGGTGGCATTGACCTCCGGAATACTGATCGTAATGGAGGGATGCCCCTTCTCGGCCAAGGCCTGCCGAGTCCCCCGGAGGAATCCCTGCAAATAATCCGCCGAGGTTGATCCGGCGGCGTCGACCAAAATACTGGGCTGCTGTTGCTCCCGGGTCCGCCGCACTTCGATGAACGTCGCGAAATAATTGTCCGGCCCTTCCCGGAGTTGCTGCACGTAGGCATGCTGGTCGGTCGAGCCCTTGTTCCCATAGACCGAGATTCCTTGGTGACCTACCCGGCCATCGCGATCAAACTCTTTGCCAAGCGATTCCATCACGAGCTGTTGCAGGTATTTGCTCATCAATGACAGCCGATCACAGTAGGGCAGGATGACCATGTCCCGATCCCCCTGACCGTGCCCGGCGCGGTGCCACGCCAAAGCCAGCAGAAGCGCCGCATTCTGCATGGGGTCGGCCGAAAAACGGGTCAGCGCGTCCATTGTGGAGGCCCCATGGAGGAGAGAACGGATGTCAATGCCGCCCAAGGCCGCTGGAATCAGCCCCACGGCACTCATGACCGAAGTTCGTCCGCCCACCCAGTCATACATCGGAAAGCGGTCTAGCCACCCTTCGCGGACGGCCGTCTGGTCGAGAAGACTACCTTCCTGGGTCACCGCCACCGCCTGCTTGGCAAAATCGATCCCCCGCTTGGTAAAGGCGGACTGGACCTCAAGCATTCCGTTGGCAGTTTCGGGAGTTTTTCCCGACTTTGATACCACCACCACCAGGGTTCCCTCCAACCGCCCATCCAGCAGGGTCAGCATCCGGTCAAAGCCACCCGGATCGGTGTTGTCGAGGAAATGAAGGGGAATCCCCTTTCCATCCTGGCGCAAAGCCTGATCAATGAGCTGGGGCCCCAGCGCCGAACCTCCTATACCGATCAAGAGCAGTTCCGTGAAACGCTCCTGCCCCGGTGGGCGAATCACGCCTTGTTCCACGCCGGCCGCGAATTCTTCAATCTTTACAATGTCATTCTCGATCGCCGTGCGAATCAGCTCCGTGGGAGCCAGAGCAGGATTTCTCAGCCAGTAATGCCCAACCTGCCGGTTTTCATCCGTATTGACGACAGCCCCGGCTTCGATCGCCGCGATGTGCTGCATCGCAGTGGCATTCGCGGGCTCCATGCTCTGCATCCAGTCAGGCTCCATCCCCATTCTGGCGGCATCCATTGAAAAACCGAGGTTCGCATAACGGACTAGTGAGCGTGAGTAGTGGTTCCAAGTCAGGTCAGGCATCATGAGGCGCCAGTATCGGACGCGAATCCGGATCTGACAAGTGTCAGTCCCTTGGGAAATCCCGGCCTGGCGAGAGCGGGCGGAAAGCATTTGAGCTTGCCTGCCACGGCGCTATCCTGAACCGATGCCTCCACAATCTGACTCCCTTCCCCCATCGGCCCGCAGCATCCCCATCGGCCAACATGCTTTGGGTGGCGGCGAGTTGCTTTTTTTCTTGGGTCCCTGCGTCATCGAATCCGAGGACTTCGCCTGGGAAATGGCCCGCGGCATCCAACAGATCGCGCTGGAATGCGGGGTCCCTTTTGTGTTCAAAGCGTCCTACGATAAGGCGAACCGGAGCAGCGTGAAATCTTTCAGAGGAATGGGGTGCCGTGAAGGAACGGCCCTTCTGGGCGCCATCGGCAAGGAACTGGGCGTTCCCGTGACCTCCGACATCCACAGCCCGGCAGAAGCGGAGATTGCCGCCGAACACATCGATGTCCTGCAAATTCCGGCCTTTCTGTGCCGACAAACCGATCTGATCGAGGCTGCCGCGAAGACCGGACGGGTCGTAAATATCAAAAAGGGACAGTTCCTCGCCCCTTGGGATGTCAAAAACATTGCAGAAAAACTTGATCATTACGGAAATTTAAATTTCTTCTTTACTGAAAGAGGCGTAAGCTTTGGCTACAATACTTTGGTGGCTGACATGAGATCGTTATATTGGATGCGCGAACTGGGATACCGGGTGGTGTTCGATGCGACGCATTCGGTCCAACGCCCCGGTGGCCAGGGGGAGACCAGCGGAGGGGACGGCGTCCTCGCCCCTGTGTTGGCCCGGGCGGCTGTCGCCACAGGCTGCGACGGCGTCTTTATGGAGACTCACCCGCGCCCTGAGGAAGCACTTTCCGATGGCCCCAACCAGGTGAGATTGGACAAATTGGCAGGGGTGCTGCAAATTTTGAAACGCTTGCACGCGATCGTCTCACCCATCGCAGGGAACTCATGACCGCATCCCACACCAGCCATTCCCGGAAAAGAGTGAAGCGGTTCCTCCTGCCGCAGTTGGTCGGGGCCTGCACCGCGCTGCTACTCCCGGGTCTGCCGCGGCTCGAAGCCCAAGCACTGCCCAGCAACGACGCGCCACCCGTCGTGAAGGAAAACGAGACCGGCATTCCTTCTGCTTTGGATGCCATGATTCCGATTGGTGAAACCTATCTGGGCGTGAAGGTTCCCAGCTATCAGGGAGACCGGAAGAGTTCCGTGATGGAGGCCCGTTCCATGCGGAGAGTGGACACGGAGCATCTCGACATTGCCGGACTGGTCGTGCGGGTCTATGATTTGGAAACGGGAGAAATGACCACCATCGTGGCCGAAAAGGCCATTTACGACATTCCCTCAAAAAAATTGATCACCCGGACGCGGACCCGGATTGAAAAGTCCGGGCAGTTCCAAATGGAGGGAGATCGACTGGAATTTGACACCAAAGCACGGGTCGGAAGAATGGAAGGCAATGTCGTGACCAATCTTGAGAACGCCAACGGTGCTCCCGGCAAAACCACCCCGGTCGAAACCTTCTCCCTCCCCGAAACCACCCCCCCCGCGCCAGCCACCCATCCATGAAAACACCACACTCCGACCATCCCTGCCGCCCGGCCTTCGCTGCCGGACTCGTCGCGCTGTGCCTGCTAGTATCGGCGGTCGGCGTTCTGGCCCAAGAAGGGGGGGCCTCCGCCGCTCTGGATGCCGCAAAAAAGAAGGCCACTGAAAACGCCGATTTGCTGCGCATGGCGCAGGATCGCTTCAATGCTGAATTAAAAACCCCTAAACCCCCGGTGCAAGCCAGACCGGCGGCACCCCAAGTAGCCAGGCCATCCGTCCCCCAGCCCGCCGCGCCTGTGGCCATGGCCCAAGAGAGCACTGCTCCCGCCGCCCTACCTAGGGCCTCCCTAATTCCAGAACCGACAGCCAAACCAGCCGAATCGGTGCCAACAGTGTCTCCGGACCAGGTGACCTCATCAGCAACGGGCGGCGTTCCGGCTCCGAAACCTCCGGTGGCCAAATACATGCCCCAAAGCGCTCCCGCCAACAAAGGCATGCAGGTGACCTCACAGCGTTCCGTGATGGATGACAAAGCACACATGGTCGTGTTCTCAGGAGACGTGGTGGTGAACGACACCACCTTTCACATGGAATGCGACAAGCTGGAAATCCACCTCTACGCCGACGGCGAAGAGCCTCCGGCGAAAGAAGGCAGCCAATCCAGTTCCGTAAAAAAAGCCATCGCCACGGGCGGAATGGTCGTCATTGAGCGTCTCAACGAAAAAGGTGAAAAGGAAATCGCCAAATCCACCATGGCTGTTTTTGACGGATCCTCCGGTGACACGATCCTCTCAGGAGGTCCTCCCGTTCTGCAACAGGGTGGAACCACGATCGAAATGTTGGAACCAAGCGGAAAAATTTACCTGAGTGAAGATGGCAAAAACCGCACGGAAGGCCGGGTCACCATCAACATGGCCAAAGGACCAGGCACTGGTAAGGGGAATGGGTTGTCCAATTTGAGCAACATCACCGGCAAGCGCTAGGCCAAGGTCCAGTTTTATCTCGTTGTGACACCAAACACCAACGATCTCACCTCGCAAGGTCCCGGAGCCGAGCCAGAGCCGGAATGGTTTTACGACGAGGAAGGACGAATCGTCTCTGCGGACGGCCTTTATTACGAGGATTACCTCGCTACACTGGAGGGGGATGACCTGGCCTCGGCGCCCTATTACGAAGCAAGTCCCCAGGACGGGCAAATCTGGGAGCAGACCGTCCCGGAAGGTTGGGAGGAATACCTTCCCCAAGAGGAAAGTCCAGACCCCGTTTCCGAGGACAGCCAACCTTGGACACCACCGGATGAAGTGCTCCCCGCTCCTGGAGTGTCGGCCAGTGAGGATGTTTCCTACGCGGGCGTGGGATCCTATTATGAGGAGCCGGAACCGGAGCCGTTTCCCATCAAAGAAGAAACCGCTCTCCCTGCCGCCAAGGAAAACCGCCTTGCTGACCATGGGTTCGCCCCGGCAGCGCAACCAACCCGGCCCCCCAAACCATCGCACCATGCCCACAATGAGGCCGGATCTCAGCCCATTGTGGCCAGAGCCAGTTCCTCCACCGTCGACCGGGCCGCACGTCAGGAGTTGGCCCGATCCTTAGAAAGTCAGAAGTCGGTGGCACTGCCCGAGGGGGAAGTATTGCTCTCGACCCGCGGTTTGGTGAAAGTTTACGATGGCCGTGCGGTGGTCAACGGAGTCGATATTTACGTCAGGCCTGGTGAAATCGTGGGCTTGCTGGGGCCCAACGGAGCGGGTAAAACCACCACCTTCTACATGATCGTCGGCTTGGTTCCCCCCTTCGACGGCACGGTTCTCTTCGAAGGTCACGATGTGACCCGCCGCCCGATGTATGAGAGAGCCCGTCTGGGAATGGGATATCTTCCCCAGGAAGAATCCATTTTCCGAAAACTGACGGTGGAACAAAACATCATGGCGGTGTTGGAAACCCTCACCATCAGCAAAACAGAGCGCCGGGAGCGGTGCCAGCATCTGCTGCAGAGGTTCGGCATCGAGCACATCGCCAAGAATACCGCACTGACCTGCTCGGGAGGCGAGAAACGCCGTCTTACCATCGCTCG
>JADZAX010000516.1 GCA_020852405.1 Verrucomicrobiales bacterium | reverse complement strand
TCGTTGGGCGAAAGAACGTGGTCTAGCCCGCCGAGAAGGGCACCGAAAAGGGGCCGACTCGGTCCGGGCTTGCGTCGAGCGTTGCGCCTTGCTCGGGGTGGAGTTCCTCACGCTCTACGCCTTTTCCTCGGAAAACTGGAAACGTCCCAAATCCGAAATTGCCGCCTTGATGAAGCTCCTGGAGGGCTTCCTCAAACAGAAGACACCGGAATTGATGGAGCAGAACGTCCGTCTCCAAGCCATTGGACGCATCACCCAACTCCCGGCTTCCTGCCAGAAAGTCCTCCACCAGTCCATCGAGCGCACCTCCGTCAACACCGGCCTGACTCTCATCCTGGCCCTCAGCTACGGGGGACGGGAAGAAATTGTCGATGGAGTCCGCAGTATTGTGCGTAATGTCCAGGAAGGGCACATCGACCCGGCCATGATCACCCCGGATGTTTTTTCAAAGCATCTCTACACCCGCTACTACCCTGATCCGGACCTTCTCATCCGCACTTCCGGGGAAATGCGGCTGTCCAATTTCCTGCTTTGGCAGATCAGCTACGCGGAACTCTACATCACCGACAAATTCTGGCCCGACTTCCGTGAAGACGATCTGGAGGCTGCCGTGAACGACTACTCACGACGGCAGCGCCGGTTCGGTGGTCTCTGAGATCGCTTCTTTCCCGTCCCCGCCACCACCACTAACCAGTGCCCGCATCCAATCCCAGTTCCGTCGCCCAGCTCGCCGTCATCGTCGATCCCGATCAGGATTTTCTGCTATGGGCCGAGCGCCACTTGCAGGCCCCCAGTCTCGAGATCGTGACCACCACGGATCCCGCTGCCGCCATCAAAATCTTCATTGAACGCCAGGGCGACCTGCTGCTCGCCGAGCTGCGCATGGCTCCGGTCGACGGCATCGAGGTGCTCAAGCGGGTCCGGCAGCAACTCCCCAATGCGACGGTGATCCTCAACGGAAATCTCACTTCGACCAATGCGGTGATCGAAGCAATGCGCCACGGGGCCTTCGACGTCCTCCGTCGGGAGTCGCTCAGCTTTGAACTGAAGCCGGCCGCCGAACGCGGTCTCCAGGCCGCCGAGCAAATGAAGCTGGCCGCCAGCAAGCCGAAGGCGCCGGTTTCCAAGATACCATCCGCCAACGCGGATCTGATCATCGGACGGTCGCAGGCGATGCAGGATGTCATCAAACTGATCGGCCGGGTCGCCCGCGCCGACGTGCCGGTCCTGATCACCGGGGAAAGTGGCGTCGGGAAGGAAGTCGTCGCCAACGCCACCCACCGCTTCAGCCGCCGAGCCACCGGTGAATACGTCGCCATCAACTGTGCCGCGATCCCTGCCAATCTGCTTGAAAGCGAACTGTTCGGCCATGAAAAAGGGGCTTTCACCGGGGCCGTGGCCCAGCGGCAGGGCCGTTTCGAGCAGTGCGACGGAGGCACCCTGTTCCTCGACGAAATCGGTGAAATGGCCCTGGAAGTCCAAAGCAAACTGCTCCGAGTCCTCCAGTCGGGGGAATTTTCCCGGGTCGGAGGCAACACCACCTTGCGGACCAATGTGCGCATTCTCGCCGCGACCAACCGCCACTTGGAAACCGAGGTCGAGCATGGTCGGTTCCGCGAGGATTTGTTCTACCGTCTCAATGTCGTCCGCATTCACATCCCGCCGTTGCGCAACCGGCGCGAGGACGTCCCTCTCCTGGTGGATCATTTCCTCGGTCGCTTTGCTGAGAGCGGGGCCTCCCGACGGGTCACGGTGTCCGCCGAAGCGATGGAGGTGCTCCTCAACCATGACTGGCCAGGCAATGTCCGGGAATTGGAAAACACTCTGCAAAGAGCCTGCGTCCTCACGACCGGCAATGTGCTGCTCCCGCAGGACCTGCCAGTGGGAGGGGTCCCCCGCAAACACCGGTCCCAGGACCCGGACCCGGCCGTCACGGTGTCCTCGCCCGCAGCGGCGGCCGCGGCATTTCTCGACGCCGAAGATGGGGAAGGCACTCCACTTGAGCGGGCCGAACGCGCCGTTCTTGAGGAAGCCTTGCGACGCAGCGAAGGCGATCAAAAGGCCGCCTGCCGTCTCCTTGGCATGACAGCGGCAGCCCTGCGCAAGAAAATCGACCAGCACGGCCTCTCTCCCAGTGGCACCGGGAACTGAACGGGGGCTTCGCGAGCCGAGCCCTCCCGTTATCTTTTTTCTCCAAGCCTGGTCTGCACGGCTGGGGGAAATGGCTCAAGCCCGGCCATCCGCGATGGCCTGGCTGAGATCTTTCAGGTAACTGAAAGGGTAAAGCCCGGAGGCGTGTCCGTCACTGAAGCGGAACTGGATCGCATACCCGCCCACCGGCATCCAACCGGTCACGATCACTCCGGGGAAATGGGTCTGCCCCGGATTGCCGCCGATCAGATTGCCGAAGAGATCCCGTTCCCCTTGATTGGACGCACTCGGGGAAGCGGCGCGCAATTTTTCAAAAGGAAAGTAGTCCTCCGAGCCGTCGGACCAGCGGATCGCAACTTCCTGACCAATGATTTGAATGTCTTCCGGGCGCATACACGTTGTCGGCTCAAGGTAGTCCCTTCCGCCACGGGGAAAAGCACTATTTTGCCCGTCTCTCCCATACCTGATGCCGTTTGACAGCAGGGACCGGCTCCGACTACTGTCGGGGTTGCCGCCAGTACCATGACCACCTCCAAGCACGACTTCACCCTGCGCTTCAGCCGCCGCTACAGCATGGCCCACCGTCTCACCAGCGGGGCCGCTCCGGCCTGCAGCGTGCCCCACGGCCATGACGAAGTGGTCACCGTGGAAATCGTGCATGCGGACAATGCTCCCCTTGATCCGGCAACCAACATGTTGGTTGAGTTTGACGTCGCAAAGCGGCGCTGGTTTGAGTGGATCGACCGTGCCGTCGACCACAGTTTCCATTTGAATGCGGAAGACCCTTTGGTGTCCTATTTCAGGACGCAGGAGCCGAATCTCGTCTCCCGACTGCTGCTGACCCCGGGCGACCCGACGACGGAAATGAGGGCGCTTTGTTTCAAGAGCAAGCTGCAGAACATTCTCGATGCCGGCCAGCGGAATCTGGTCTGCCAACGGCTCACCATCCAGGAAACGCCCACCAATGCTGTCGTATGCGAAGCGGACCGCTCCACCATGGAGCGCCTGCTTCCCGCCGGCAGCTTTTGGTGGCACCGGCCAGATCCAAGCATCAATGATTTGTAGCTCTGGCTGAACGCCCCCTTTTCCTCTCCGGCCGGGATTTGGAGAGGGACCAGATCTGCCACCTTTCACCGGTAACCGGATTTTATGCCTTTTCAGTTTCGGTGGGCAAAGCCCTGGGGTCATGATAAAACAGTGGCGATGCGAACGAGCTTCCTTCTTTTTCTTCTTTTCTCTACCGGACTAACCGGAGCACCTGCCCGCGCCGCCGATCCACCGCACATCATTCTTGTGATGGCGGACGACATGGGCTGGGGGCAGGCCGGGTATTACCATCATCCCGTTCTGAAAACGCCGAATCTCGACGCCATGGCCACGAACGGCCTGCGCTTTGACCGGTTCTATGCGGGGGCACCAAACTGCTCTCCAACCCGCGCCACCGTCATGACCGGCCGGTCGAATGACCGCACCGGGGTGCTCAATCACGGCTATGCCCTGCACCGCCAGGAAAAAACCGTGGCGCGAGCCCTCCAGGAGGCGGGCTATACCACCGGACATTTCGGCAAATGGCACCTCAACGGCCTGCGCGGCCCCGGTGTTCCCGTGCTCTCAACGGATGACCACCATCCCGGCGAATTCGGTTTTGGGGAATGGCTTTCTGTGACCAATTTCTTCGACCGTGATCCCATCATGAGCAGGAAAGGAACGTTCGAGGAGTTCCACGGTGACTCCTCGGAAATAGTTGTTTCGGAAGCACTGAACTTCATCGACCTACACCGCAAGGAAGCCCGCCCGATTTTCACGGTGATCTGGTTTGGCTCCCCACACAGTCCGTTCCGGTCGGCGGCGGAGGACAAAACGGATTTCCCGGGTCTCGATAAAAACTCGGCCGAGCATTATGGCGAACTCGTCGCGATGGACCGAAGCATCGGGAAGCTGAGGAGTGCCTTGCGCGAATGGGGCATCGCCGGCAACACCCTGCTTTGGTTTTGCAGTGACAACGGAGGCTTGCCGGGAATCAAGCCGGAAACGGTCGGAGGACTGCGCGGTTTCAAGAACTCGATCTTCGAGGGTGGACTGCGTGTCCCGGCGATCATCGAATGGCCGGACCTCATCACCCAACCACGCGTCACGAACCAGCCCGCGGTCACCATGGACATTTTTCCCACTCTCGCCGACGTCGTGGGGCTGCCTGACAGTGTGATGTTGGCCCCGAGGGATGGGGTGAGTCTGAAGCCTCTTTTTTCCGGCGAAACAGGCGCCAGATCCCAGCCCATTCCCTTCCGCCACCAGGGACGTGCCGCGATGGTGGACAACCGCTACAAGCTGCTCACCGAGAATCTGGAGGAAGGTGTCTACCAACTCTATGATCTGGAGGCGGATCCCCGGGAAACCCGCGACATCAGTCAGGAGAGACCAGATATCGCCTCCCGACTCCGCGGGGCGCTCGACACTTGGAATGCCGCGGTGAATGCCAGTCAAGCAGGCCGGGACTATCCTGAGGGAAAAGTTCACGACACCGAACCGACCACAAGGTCCTGGACCGAAGTGACCGCATACCAGCCTTACTTCGAAGCGTGGAAAAAGCGTCCGGAGTATGCCAGTGTGTTCAAGTCCGGGAAAAAAGCTTCTGAATGAACGCCAACTGCCTCGCGACATCCGCAACCTCCTTCCCACTGTTTTCAACCCTCCTCCTTCTGCCAGGACGCCTCCCCAGACTGAACCTCCGTTGCCACTCGAGGATGGACTCGGTCAATGCCTCAGGACTTCATTACCTGACGGCATCAACCCGTTAACTGAGAAGCATTGGTATCAAGCCATCTTACGGACCATCATTCAGAAGTAAACCTTCCAGCACCATTTCCGCCGGAGCACCTCGTCCACAATCCTTTGATCATGAGCACACCACGCATTCTTGCTTTCGGCGGCAGTCTCCGCCACGATTCCTATAACCAGAAACTGGCCGCCCTGGCAGCGGCCGGAGCCCGCGATTCAGGGGCCACGGTGACGCTCATCGCGCTGCGGGACTTTCCCTTGCCGGTATTTGATGAGGATCTCGAGTCGGCACACGGAATGCCTGAAACAGCCAGACAATTGAAAGAACTGTTCCGCACCCACGATGGAGTTATCATCGCTTCACCGGAGTACAACAGCAGCCTCACTGCGGCGCTGAAAAACGCGATCGACTGGGTCTCCCGTTCAGAAAGCGATGAGGAATCTCCTCTGCGGGCCTTTACTGGCAAATCGGCAATTCTGTGCGCGGCCTCACCCGGCGGCCTCGGAGGATTGCGCGGCTTGGTTCACCTGCGCGCCATCCTCGGAAACCTCGGCGTGACCGTTCTTCCAGATCAGGTTGCCGTGGGCAGCGCCCACAAGGCCTTCGATGCAAATGGTTCGCTGATCGATGAAAAACAGGGCGCTCGGATCCGCCGTCTTGGTTCCACGTTGGCGCATCACCTTGCCAAACTGCTTGCCTGATCTCTCCCTTCTTCCCACCATCATGAACACCACCGAACTCCAGGACCTGCTCACCGCACCGGAACCACCGCTGCTCCTCTTGGTGCTGCCAGAGGAGATCTTTGAGGCCGGTCATATCCCCGGCTCCGTCAATGCCTGCGTCTATGAGATGGCGTTCCTCGACACCGTCCGGGCGCTCGCTTCCCACAAAGACCAGCCCATCGTGGTCTACGGAGCAGGCGAAGGCTCCCTGGATTCCGAAACCGCCCTCACCAAGCTGGGCACTGACGGTTACAGCGATGTCAGGACTTTTCCTGGAGGGATGGCCGCCTGGAAAGCGGCCGGCCTTCCTCTGAGTGGGAACGGACAACTTCCGGCGGCACCGGAGATCGACGGCCGCTACCAGATCGATACTCAAGAAAGTGTCATCCGCTGGACCGGACGCAACCTATTCAACCACCACCACGGAACCGTCCAGCTGGCTTCTGGTGAAATGGTGGTGCAATCCGGCAGACTCGTGTCTGCATGCTTTACCATCGACATGACCACCATCGCCTGCGACGACCTTGCCGATCCGGGATGGAATGCCATGCTGATCCGCCATCTGAAGGATGCGGACTTTTTCGACGTCGCCCGCCATCCAATGGCGGAATGCACCCTTGACACCGTCACTGAAATCCAAGGCGCCACCGAGGGCACTCCCAATCACCTGCTGCACGGAGATTTTACGCTCAGGGGCACCACGCAACCCATTGAATTTCCGGCGGTGATCGCCACTGCGGATGGCAGCCGTATCACCGGACAAGCGCAGCTTGAGATCGACCGCACCCAATACGGCAGTCTCTATGGTTCCGGCAAATTCTTCCGCTTTCTCGGCAGGCACGTCGTCAATGACCATATCCAACTGCATGTCAAATTGCATGCGGACCGCTGCTGAGCCGGTATCATCCGGCCTAGGGGAGCATTGCTGAGCGGGCATTTCCGGCCTCCCCGGTGGTACCCCGCCTTCCGGAGAGCCGGCGGGCCGCGCACGAACCTGCAGCGGCTCAAGGAAGCCTGATTCACCGGAATTTCACCGGAATTTCATCCAGACATCCTCAAGCGTTCACATCCATCGGGGAGAATGCGGCAGTCATTAAAACTACTGCCCATCACTCCGATCATGAAATTCACTCCACGCTTCCGCAACCGGTCGACCCTGCTCGCTTTCGGGGCTCTGCTCCTCCTCCTGGGATCAGCCCGGGCCCAGAATGACGACGACACCACGCTGGCCCCCTACTTTGTAGTCACCGGAAATCCGGTGGCTGAGGGACAGGAGGAACCATTGCCCTTGAAAAGCACCTCCGCACGAGTCTCCATCGTCGGCACCATCGCCGAAGTGGAAATCACCCAGCATTACCGCAACACCGGAAATGCCATCCTTGAAGCCGTCTACCTTTTTCCCTGCTCGACACGGGCCGCCGTGCACGGGCTGACCATGAAAGTGGGAGAGCGGACGGTGAAAGCCGAGATCCAGGAAAAGGGCCACGCCAAAGCGACCTATGATCAGGCCAAGAAGGAAGGAAAATCCGCCGCTCTCCTGGAACAGCTGCGTCCCAATGTGTTTCAAATGAGCGTCGGTCATCTCCTGCCGGGGGATGAGATCGAGGTCACACTGCTTTACAGCGAGCTGCTCGTCCCGGAAGACCGGGTCTACGAATTTGACTTTCCCACTGTGGTGGGTCCACGCTATTCTCACGACCCGGGAGACTCTACCAAAGGCGGGGGGCAGGAATGGGTGGCCAACCCCTATCTTGCTCCGGGCACGGCAACTCCTGCGGGCTACACCATCGCGGTCGATCTGCGCACCGGCCTTCCTCTCAAGGACATCACGTGCCAAACACACGCCGTGAAGGTGGAATACACGGCACCAGACAGTGTTAAGGTCCGTCTCACGGAAGAATCCATGAGCGGAGCCGGGGACCGGGATTTTGTGCTCCGCTACCGCCTGGCCGGCCCAGAAATATCGGCGGGCCTCCTGACCCACGAGGATGAGTCCACCGGTGAAGGCACCTTCCTCCTGATGGCCGAGCCTCCCGCCAGACCGGGGGCGGAGGATATTCCAGCCAGGGATTACATCTTTGTTCTCGATGTCTCCGGGTCCATGTGTGGATTTCCACTCGCCACCGCTAAGAGACTGATCCACGAACTCGCCGCCAAGCTCACCCCCAGGGATCATTTTGACATGGTGCTGTTTGCAGGCACTTCCGATCTGCTCTCCCCGACACCCCTTCCGGCCACCCCGGAGAATCTTCGCAAGGCGCTGGAATTTGTGGATCATCACCGCGCCGGCGGGGGAACCGAGTTGACAGCGGCTTTGCAAACAGCCCTCGGCATTCCTCCTTGTGCCGAAGAGGGCATTTCCCGCAGCATCGTGGTGGTCACGGATGGCTATGTTTCATTCGAAAGGGAAACCTTTGACACGGTGGTCGGCAATCTCGGCAAGGCCAATCTGTTTGCCTTCGGGATCGGCAGCTCGGTGAACCGTTACTGCATCGAGGGCCTCGCCCGGGCGGGGCAGGGTGAACCTTTCGTGGTTCTCAACCCCTCCGAAGCACCGGCCATGGCAAGCCGCTTGGCCGGGTATCTTTCATCCCCCGTGCTGACCGATGTGAAGTTGAACTTCGATGGATGGAAGGTCTCCGATCTGGAGCCAGCTGTGCTCCCGGATCTCTTTGCGGATCGTCCCCTCACCATGATCGGGAAGTACCGCGGCACCCCTCCCCAGCAGATCACTCTCACCGGTATTTCAGGAAACCGCAGGATCACTCTGCCGATCGATGTCGCCACGGCAATCGAAAAAGCCGGAACCACAGGACAGAATCGGGAAGAAATCCCCCGGCTCTGGGCCCGCACCCGGATCGCCCGGCTTGATGATTATGCCCATCTGGGAGATGCAGAAACCGTCCGTGGGGAAGTCACCGCCCTGGGACTGAAATATGGTCTGACGACCCGGTTCACCTCCTTTGTCGCCGTGGACACACTGGCCCGTCCGGCCCCGGCGCTCACCGGACAAACCGTGAAGCAACCGCGCCCGCTTCCGGCCGGGGTACCTGCGTCCGCAGTGGGAGGGACCGCCGGAGGGACCACGCCGGAGCCGGGAATGCTGACCCTGCTCTTCGGAGGGGTGACCGCCTGGTGGGCCCGTCGTCGTCGCCAGTCAACCCAGGCTTGAACCGTCTGTTGAGTCTCCCATGAAAGCTGTGCCGATGCCATCCAAGCGTCATCCTTCCCTGGTGTTCCTGGGACCATTGGCTGGCAACTCCCTGCCAGTCCCTGCCAGGTTGCTGTTGATTCTTGCATTCTGGCCCGTCTGGAACTGGTACCTGAAACGCCTCACCGATGGCTCTGACGAGCCCTGGGGACTCGTGTCTCTGGGAATCGCGGCTGGCTTCCTTTGGAGAGACCGGGCCAGACTCCAACCCGAACGCACAGGTCTACTCATTGCGGCAGCGGCGGCCATGGCTTATTCAGTCATGGCATTCCTGGGGATGCCCCCACTCCTCCGGGCGTTGCTGGCAGTGACCTGCCTATGGGCTGCTTTTGGGGGACGTTTCGCTCCCGCCGGAGTGGGGGCCCTGCTCGTCTGGTCGCTTCCGGTGCTGGCATCGTCCCGCTTTTATCTCGACTGGCCGTTGCGGATCAGCACTGCCGCGGTTTCCTGCGGAATCCTCAATGGCCTGGGCGAGGACATTACCCGGGAGGGCACCCTCCTCTGGACCGATGGAGCGCCCGTGACCGTGGATGCTCCTTGCTCCGGGGTGCACATGCTTTGGACAGGCCTGCTCCTTTGCTTTGTGCTTGCGGCGGCCAGAAGGATTTCTTGGGGACGACTGGCATTGATGATGCCCTTGGTTGTCGCAGCCATCTGGGCCGCCAATACGATCCGCGCAACCATCCTGTTTTTCCCCGAAGCGGGGAAGTTCCATTGGCCGGAGTGGAGTCACGAAGGGGTCGGCCTGGTGTGTTTCGTTCTTCTCGCAGGGAGCCTGACCCATGTCATCACCGCCGGTCCGGAGACACCGGAACAAGCACTGCCCAACGCACCCGCCAGATCCGGCCATTGGATCCTGATCGGCTTTCTGGCCCTGTCGGGAAGCCTGATCACGGACGTCACC
>JADZAX010000515.1 GCA_020852405.1 Verrucomicrobiales bacterium | reverse complement strand
GCCGTCCTAAACTGATCCACGACGCGCATGACCTGAGAGACATTCAGACCGAAAACACTGCCATCCCCGCCGGAGTCCGACCAATGCCCGGCACTTTCCGTCGAAAGACGGATCCGCACGCCCAAAACCGGCTTCACCCCCATGCGGCGAGACCTTTCCAGGATCAAGTCCAACTCGGTGGGCATTTCCAGCACCAGAATGACCTGCAGTCCCATTTTCTGGGCATACAGCGCCAGATCGATGAATTCTTCGTCCTTGTATCCGTTGCAGACAATGAAGGCCTCGGGATCCTGCATGTAGGCCAGGGCCGCGATGATTTCGGGCTTGCTCCCTGCTTCCAGACCGTAATGATACTTTTTCCCGTAACGGGTGATTTCTTCGATCACCTCCTGCTGCTGGTTCACCTTGATGGGGTAGACCCCGCGGTAGTCACCTTTGTAGTTGGCCTCGCGGATCGAAGTGGCGAAACATTCGTTCAACTCCTCAATGCGGCAGCGCAGGAGGTCACCAAAACGAAGCAGGACAGGAAGCTGGGTGCCGCGTTCGCGGAGGCCCCGAATAATCTGGGCCAAACTGACCGGTTTGCTTTTCCGGCCATCTTTGAGCTTCACGACCACCTCTCCGGCCGAAGAAATATCAAAGTAACCATGGCCCCAATTATCGATGCCATAGGTCTTGATGGAATCTTCAACGGTCCATTTGGCGGCTGGTGTCGGAGCTTTTGGTTCTGATTTGGACATGGGAGTCGGGAGATTCGCTGGGCGCAACAAGAGCGCAGACTTTCCACCGTCCGTGGCCCCATGTCCACTGATTCCTGCGACACGGCCCGGCAGGAGGTTCAACGAACAGCGGCGGCTCCTGACCATCCCAACGCGGAAGCTGACGGACCTGATGTGGGCCTCTGCGCTGCGCGCGGGGGCATGGTTCTCACCCGGCCACTTCTCTCCTCCAGTCAGCTTTGCCGGAGGAAATGACGAGTGCCGGTATCGTCACGGAGACTCCTTTTGGGAAGCAAGGAAAGCCACGAGATCACGAATCTCCAGGGGTGTCAGCAAGGCCGACATCGGAGGCATGATGGACACATTCTGAAACTGCCGGGACAGAATCTCGGAAGTCGGAACTTCCCGGATCACATTGGCTCCCGGGGCTCCGGGGAGACGAACCGTGACGGTCTCGGAGGATTCTGCGGCCACCGTGCCGAACACCGTTTCCCCGCTTTTGAGCGCGAACTGGGTCAACCGATAAGCCTCATCGATATCAGCACTCGGATTCACCACGGCACGCAGCAAATAGGAGCGGTCACGGCGGCTCCCCGCGCCGGCCAGATCAGGTCCGGTCCCCGGCGCGGCCCCCGGCAGAGGTGGATCAAGACGATGGCAACCGGTGCATTGGGCCGCGAGGTGACCTTCGGCGATCTGACGTCCCTTGGAAGAATTTCCACCCTCCAGTGCCAGCGCGAAAAATCCGAGGATGGGATCCCGGGCCTGTGCCGCTGCTTCCCAAGCCTTGGCCCTGGCCACCAGAGTGGGATCTTCACTGCCTTGGGCAGCCAGATAAATATCCAGTTTTTCTCCGGCAGGCAGATCGCCTCCCTCCAGCCGATCCATGGCACGGGCGATGTGATCACGGGCTGAGGGGTCCTGCCTCCGGGCCAGCAGGCTCCAGGCGACCTGACGTTCTTCCAAGGAAGCCGCAGCCAAGGCGCGATCCAAAGCGCCCGACACCTCGGCAGACGCTGGCTCAGTCTGGGCCAGAATTGTCAAGGCAGCAGACCGGAGCGTGGCGTCCCCGGCCTGGAGACACGCACGCACCGCTTTTCCCAGCTGGGAGGAATTCAGCGCCCGCAGGGCACCCAGTGCGGAAATGCGCTGTTCGGCGGGAGCGGTGCCATCGAAGACCGATTTCTCAAGTCGCGGCAGAGCCTGGGTGTAGGCCAGAGATTTCACGGCTTGCGTTGCCGCCGTCCGGACCACCTCGTCCGGCGAGCCGAGTCCAGCCCCGATGCAATGATCGAGCGCGAGATGGGCATCGGACGAGGAGGCCGCAGGAATCCCGCGGTACCAGCCTTGCACACGATCCAAGGCGAAGGGAACGGACCAGGTCGCCAAGGTTTCCAAAGCTTCGGCCCGCGCGGCAGGGGTGGCGGTCCCGGACGCGATGAATTCAGCCAACCGCGAAGCGGCTGGTCTGGTGCCAAGCAGACGGTTGGCACTCAAGGCACGTCGCAACAGAGCTTCCGGGCTCCGCGCGGTGACAGAGGTCAAGGTTTCCGCAAGCGCCTCCAGTCCTCCCGGAAGGGATTCATCATCATGAATGGCCCGGGCCGCTTCCGCGGCGACCTCAGGACTGGTGTCGTTGAGAAAAGGCACCAACTCGTCCCCATTGCCCAAACGGCGGAGGGCCACCACCGCCGCGAGACGCACCTCCACACTGGCGTGCCCGACAAGGTCGGACAAAACCTCCTTCGATTCCCGCCCCGCGGCCGTCAGGGCCATGATCCCCGCATGCCGGAGATACCGGTCGGTGCCTGCGTTCTGTTGCAAGAGCGCAAGGACGGGCGCGAGGTGACGCGCGCCTCCCAGACGGTTCAAGGCCAAGCCAGCCTGGAGACGGACCCGGGGTTCCGGATCGGAAAGGAGCAAGGCCACGGCATCGGCGATCCCGGCCCCTCCCCGGCTGTCCCCCAAAACCCGTGCAGCCTGGGCCCGGATTTCCGCCACGGAGTCCGTGAGAAGAGGGGCCAACGCCGAGGTTACTTCGGTAGATTGACGGGCCAGCTGTCCCAATCCCCAGATGGCATGGACCCGGGCCAACAGAGGCGCCCCAGTGTCGGCAGCCTTCTTTCTCAGGGCTTTTTCCCCTTCCGGACCAGCTTTGACCAAGGCAAATTGACCGGCCAGACGCACCCGTTGATCGGCATGATTCAGCCATTCGACAAGCGCGACGGGATCCAGCCCTGCCGTCCCCTGCCCCAACAACCGCTTGGTCTCAAGACGCAGGGGGTGTTGCTGGACCGATGGCGAAGGATTGTCGACCACCAACACTCCTCCATTTTCGTGAGGCTCCCATTTGTTGTCCCCCCAGTCAGCACAATAAAGCGCTCCATCTGGTCCGAATTCAATCCCGGTGATAAAGGTCCCCCGCAAGACCTCGTGCTCATCCAACATCCGGAACCCCGCGCCCAGCGGTTCAGCACGGAATGCTGTGAGCCGCTTGTTGGAATGGGCGAGAAAAAAGAAATCCCGATAGCGTTCATCAAGGGCGGTTCCGGGATTTTTGACAAACCCGATGGGCCCGGCCGAGTAATTGAGCAGCGGAGGAGTCAGGTAAGCCGGTTGACCCGCCTGGGCCGGAAGATAAAGGCCGTCCGCCATCCAGGGATTGTAGGCGGTTTTGCTTCCCCAGGGTTTGCTGGAACGGAATTGATATGGCATGCGCCACCCCGAGTCCGACCCTTGGGGGATGAAAACCCAGCGTTCCTGGTCCCCAAAATCCCCATCATTGTCGACCGTGAACAGATTGCCAAATTCGTCGAAAGCAATCTCCTGAGGATTGCGCAAGCCGTGGGCGAAGATTTCAAAGCCGGAGCCGTCAGGCTCGACCCGGAAGACGGCTCCTTGGCAGGGATTGGCATGCGTCACGCCCCGTTCATCCGTGACCATGGCCCCGCGGTCCCCCTGGGACCAGTAAAGCCGGCCATCCGGCCCCTGGATCGCTCCATGCATGTCATGCCCGCCGTAGCCGATATGGATGCCGAAGCCATACGCCAGAGGATGCGCTTCCACCTTGTCTCCGGCATGGTCCGCATCCTCCAGGCGATAGACACCGGGGGTGCAGGTCAAGAAAAGCGACCCGTCAGACCAGGCCAAACCGGCGGCAAGGCCATCGACTTCGTTGTTCAAACCTGAAAAATGCACCGCCCGCTCATCAGCCTTGCCGTCACCGTCCAAGTCCCGAAGGCGGATGATTTTTTCCTCAAACGCCGCCATTTTTTTCCAGTCTTTCATCCGTGTAGTGATGATCGCCCGCTTATCTTCGACACTCCGGGAAGCCAGGGATGCCTCCAACCAGGAAGGATTTCTCCGGATATCAGGCTCGCCGTTGTTCCGACGGTAGGTTTGAGTGAGGTAGACCGTTCCATCGTTGGCCACGGCGATGGCCACCACACTGCCCACCATGCCCGGGAGCGCGAAAGCCCTCGCCTGGAGCGTGGTGGCGGCCACCGTGGCCCCGCCTTTTCCAGTCGCTGGTCCCAGAATCTCAGGTTCATCCGGCGTCGACTGGGCGGACAAGAGTCCGCTCAGACCGGAGGTCAGGGAGGCAAGGGAAAGAAAAAGTCGGCGCATGAGCATGGTCGAAAGGAAAGAGGGCAGCCATTGTCGGTCCATCCGTTCGATTTTCCAGACAGAAATGGGGGTGCCCCGGGTGCCACGGCCCTCTTGGGAGAGGTCTTCTCTTTGCGGAGAGAGGAAGTTGATGTCACATTGGCGGAATGTTTCTGCGTTACGCCATTGTCCTTTTCCTCCTGACCACGGTAGCCGCGCTCTGGGGAAGGCGCAAATTCCGCCTGGCTTATGATGCTGGGATGCTCCGGCAATCAAAGGGAGGCATCACCGGCGCCGTTCTGGCTCGCCGCATCCTGACCCACGCCGGCATCGAGGGGGTCGAAATCGCGGTCGGTCACGGCCTCATGCCGGACTATTACGATCCGGGACGCCGCACCCTCTTTTTGCACCAACGTCATTACGACGGCACCACGCACACCGCGCTGGGCATAGCGGCCCATGAAACAGGGCATGCGCTGCAGCACGCGGCGGGTCACCGTCCCCTGTTCTGGCGGCTTTCTTCCATCCAGGCCACCATGTCCCTGTCTCTGCCCATCCTGCTGCTCGGCCTGCTGTGCCTCATCATTCCAGGTCTGGGCAAACTGGCCCTTTTCGGACTTTCCCTCGCCTTTGTCGCCCTGACAGGATGGAATCTGATGACCCTGCCCACTGAACTCGACGCCACCCTGCGGTCCGAGCGGGTGCTTGATGAAATCCGGGGCCGGACGCTGGCCAGTCTGGATGAGTATGAAAGTGTCCAACTCATCATGAGGTCCGCTTCGGCCGCCTACATCGAGGGGGTCTTTGCGCCCCTTTCCTGGCTGCTGGGACGGATTCGAAAGCCACAGTAAAAGGCCGCGTCAAACCTCGCCCAATGTCTCCAGGACCAGCACGGGACGACCTTCTGCTCTTGCAGTTTCCAGATCCACCCGGAAGACCACCTGCCAGTCGTTCAATCCTTCAGGATCGGTCAGAATCTGGCTCACCGTCCATGTCCGCCGGTCCTCGGCCACCTCCACATGGGTGTGGCGGCCATTCCTGCCCTCGGCATCGAGAAGCAACTGCTCATGCTCGTCGAAAAAGGGATCGAATGCCTCTTCGAGCGAGACTGCGCTCCACCCCTCGGCCACCATGATGCAGGCTCCGGAAAAGTCCGCCCGATCCAGCGCCCGGAGGAACCGGAAGATTTCGGTGCGGATCAACGCGGTGAATTCCCGTGGGTTGCGGGTGATATCGGCGGTGTCCGGCTCATTTCCCCCTTGCTCCTCGGGCTTCCAGTCCGGATTCCGCATCCGTTCCCATTCGTCGAGCAGGCTGGAATCGATCCCCCGGACCACCCCCGCGAGCCACGCTTCCATTTCCTGCACCGCCTCGTTCTTGGCAGGCTCTGGCACGGTCTGGGCGAGCACCTTCCAAGTGCTGGAGAGATGCCGGAGCAGAACTCCCTCGACCCGGTGCAGGTCATAGTCATTGATATAGTCGGCGAAAGTCCGGAAGTTTTCCCACATTTCCCGGGCAATGCTCTTGGGCCGGATGTTCTCCCGCTCCACCCAAGGATGCCGCGCCGCGAATTCATTGAAGGTGTCGTAGATGAAATTCCGACAGGGCTTGGGATACTCGAGTTCGTCCAAGCGGGCGAGCCTGTCCTCCAAGGCCACCCCATCGGCGTTCATCCGGTTCATCTCCTCAGTCTGGAGCTTGTCCAACTGGCGGCGCAGGATGATGTCAGGGTTTTCCAAGATGCTCTCGCAGAGCGTCAAGACATCGGCGGCGTAGTCCACCGAGGCCGGATCGATCAGGGCCAGGGTATCGATGAGATAAAGCGAAAGGGCATGGTTGAGCGAGAAATCTTCCTGCAGGTCCACCTTGAGTCGCAGTTTGGGGCCTCCGTCACGCCGGGCTGGCGGCACGATTTCGACAATGCCCCGCTCCCTCAGAGAACGGAAGAGCTGCCAGGCCCGCTTGCGGTGCCTGACTTTGGCAACCGGTGGCTCATGGCTGTCCGCGATGAGCTTTTGCATCGCATGACAGCCGTCTCCGGGACGCTCCAGCACCTGCAAAAGCATGCCATGGCCGACCTCAAACCGGGACACCAAGGGCTCCGGCGCGGCTTTCTGGAGCCGTTCGAACGTCTCCGCGCTCCAGCCCACAAAGCCTTCCGGGGCTTTCTTTTTCACCAGCTTGCGCCGTTTTTTGTCATCGCCCGCCGCCTTGGCTTCGAGTTTCGCATTCTCCACCACATGCTCAGGAGACTGAGCCACCCCATATCCGATATCGTCAAAGCCCTTCCGTCCGGCACGGCCCACGATCTGGTGGAAATCGCGCGCGGTCAGGACCGCGACTTTATCCCCGCTGTATTTGGTGAGGCGGGTCAGCAGGACTGTCCGGATCGGAACATTGACACCAACCCCCAGGGTGTCGGTCCCACAGATCAATTTGAGCAAGCCATGTTGGGCCAGGCGCTCCACCAATCCCCGGTATTTTGGCAACATCCCGGCATGATGGAGGCCGATGCCGTGGGCGAGGTACTTTTTCACATCCTTCCCATACGGGCTGGAGAATTTGACCCCGGCCATGGCCTCCTTGATTGCCGCTTTCTCAGCCGGCGTGCAGTAGTTCAGGCTCATCATGTCCTGGGCGGACTGAGCCGCATCGTTCTGGCTGAAATGCACGAGATAGACCGGCGCCAGATTGGCCGCGAGCAAATCCTGCACCGTGGAACTGACCGGAGTCTCTACGTAGCGGAATTCCAACGGGACGGGACGCAGGGATCCAGTCACCGGAACCGTTGGAGCCCCGGTGAGACGGGTCAGCCCTTGTTCGAAAAAGCGGGTGTCCCCGAGGGTGGCGGACATCAGCAGAAAGCGGGCGCAGCCCATCGTGAGCAGCGGCACCTGCCAGGCCACTCCCCGGTCACGGTCCGAGTAATAGTGGAATTCATCCATCACCACGTCCGCAAAGTTGGTCCCCTCTCCGCCCCGCAACGCGTCGTTGGACAGGATCTCCGCCGTGCAGCAAAGCACCGGGGCCTCACGGTTCACCGTGGCATCTCCTGTCGCGAGGCCGACCCGGTCCGGTCCGAAAACCTGACACAGCGCGAGGAATTTTTCATTCACCAAGGCTTTGATCGGGCAAGTGTAAACAGCCCGGCGCCCCTGAGCGAGGGCGCGGAAAATCCAGGCCACCGCAACCAGGCTTTTGCCGGATCCAGTAGGGGTGCTGAGAATGACGTTGGACCCTTCGTAAAGGGCGAGAATAGCCTCCTCCTGAGCAGGATACAGGGACAGTCCGGCGGCGCTGGTGTACTCGAGAAACCGGTCCAACAGATCATCGCTGGAAACCCCACCCGATGTGGAGAGGTGCTGGAGCAGAAGGGAATCCGACATCGCCTGCTCCTACGACAGATGACGGGCCGATGCAAAGGCCTTCTCCCACCCGTTGCGCGATTCTTCCGAGGCACGGATTCCATGAAAAAACCGGATCACAGCCCCCCACCGCATCACCCTGCCGAAAAAGTGTCCCAATGACACCGCCGCCACTGCCAGATCAGCCTCTTGACGGGCAAGCCGAGAACCGGACGGAACATTTTTTAAAAAAGAAAAGGGATTATCCAGAATGCGGAGTTGCACATCGTGAACCCAACAATGTGGGAGTCTTCAATCCTAACACACCCCTGACATGAAAAAGAAACTCGCCCTCCTTGCCACCACGATCCTCCTCGGCATCGCTTCGACCAGTGCTTTCGCCGGACTCCAGTGGAATCCCGCCCCCAAAAGCACGGCAGCCGCAAAAAGCACCCCTATGGCCTGCTGTGCTTCCATGACGTCCTGCGACATGAAAAAAGCCTGCGACACGAAAGCCGCGACCGGAAAGGACTCCTGCTGCCTGACCACCAGCAAAATGAAAAGCGCCTCCAATGAGCACGGCTTCAGCGTGGAGAAAAACATGCAGTGTCTTTCGGGTTGCGGCTCAGCCAAGGCCGACCAAAGCCATTGCAAACCCTGAAAAAAATCACCTACCAACCCGTCAGGTCTTTTCCGACCTGACGGGTTGAGTCCGGTTAAACATCCCTTATCGTTCCAGTGAAATGAACGACCATGAACTCGACCAACTGATCCGACAAACCCATCCGGATCCTGAATTCCCTGCCGCTTTCCAAAGGGAAGTATGGGACCGCATTGCGTTGGCAGAGAAGGACTCCTGGCCGGCCCGCTGGAGAAATTGGATCCAGGCGGTCTCCCGGCATATCGCCCGTCCGGCACCCGCCCTCGCGTTGTTCACTTTGATGACGGTGATCGGTTCCTGTCTTGGGGTTCTCAGCGCCTCCAGTGAGTCCGAGACCCTGTCCTTCAACGCCTACGTTGCCTCCATTCACCCCGCTGAAGCGGCCCGCGCCGGCGCCCGGGAATGAAACGCGGTCTCGGAGTCCTCATCTTGGCCCTCCTTCTGGGCATCGCAGCCTTTGGGGTGGGGCGGATGCTCTGTTGCCGGCCACCAGTGGACGCAGTCTACGCCACCGAGGATCACACACGGTTGCCCGAACTACGGTGGCTCCGGCAGCAACTCGATCTGAACGACAAACAGTTTTCCGAAGTCTCCCGGCTTCATCTTGCCTACCGGCCAACCTGCGAATCGCTTTGCAACCGGATCATGATGACCCACGAGAAAATTCGCCAACTTCTGAGGGAGGGATCGAAGATGTCGCCGGAACTCACTGCCGCCCTGCAAGAGAACGCCAGCATTCAAGTGGAGTGCCAGACCGCCCTGTTGGAACATGTCTACCAGACCGCAGCCTGTCTCCCACCGGAAAAATCCAAGCGATACCTCGAAGCGGTGTTGCCCCATGTCATGGAACTCACCCCGGAGGCCTCCAGCACATTGCAAGGGCACTGACCCTCCTCTCTCTCCATGGATGACGGAACCGAAGAGGATGCGCACCTGATGGAGCGTCTCGCCAAGGGCGAAGATTTGGCCCTGACCGGACTCATGAACCGGTGGAGAGGACGCGTCGCCGGATTTCTCCAGCGCATGGTCGGCAACCACGCCACCGCAATGGACCTCACCCAGGAGACGTTTGTCCGCCTTTACGCCAGCCGACACCGGTATCAACCCACGGCTCTCTTTTCCACCTACCTTGTCCATATTGCCGCCAACCTCGCCCGGACTCATGCCAGATGGAAAAGTAGACATCCCACCGTACCTCTTGAAAATGAGTCCGGAGAGATGGTACACGAACCTCACGATTCCAACCCCTCCTCGGCCGATGCGGCAGCGTTGGGAGAAAAGGCCCGGCTGGTCAACCAGGCCATCGCCGAACTGCCTCCGGATTTGCGCGAAGCCCTGCTGCTCTTCAGCGTCGAAAACCTGAAACAGGCCGATATCGCCAAAGTGGTCGGTTGTTCCACCAAGGCAGTGGAAGTCCGGATTTACCGTGCCAGGAGCCTGCTCAAGGAAACGCTCGCCCGCAAAGGGCTATAACTGGTCCCACGGTCGATTTGAAATGGCTGGGCATCCGGAAACAATTTTCGACAATCTTGAGGGCTCAGCCCCTCAGCGGCGTTTCATAGACAGTCCCCCTTATCTTGGAGGACATCACACCCAGATCATTCAGCACCTCATTCCCATGAAAATCCAGATCTCCCTCTCCATCCTTGCATTTGCCCTGTTCTTGCCCGGCTTGGCAGAATCCTCGGAAAACGGAAAACCTGAAGGGGTCCCGGCACATTATCCTCTCACCCAGTGCGTGGTTTCCAAAGAACCCCTTGGGACCATGGGCAAGCCGGTCAAGGTCTCTCACGACGGAACAGAGGTTTACCTGTGCTGCAAGTCCTGCATCAAGAAGTTCCAAAAAGACCCCGCCAAATACGTGGCTCTGGTCAAAGCTGCCAAACGCTAGCCGGCACCCGGAGGGAATGTCGCCCGTTCTTCCCGTCAGGACAGGCCACCCCTTCGGCGCAGGATCCACTCGGTCGTCACCAGTCCCAAGAACAGAATCAGCAGAGGCCATTTGTCCCAAAGGGAAATATTGTGCCGCTCGGTGAGGCTTTCCTTGGGCTTGCCAAAGGCGCCGACGAGATCCGCCAGGTCTGACAACTCCAGCACCCGGCCACCGGTGACGGAGGCGGCATGGCCGAGCAGATCCCGGTTGGCGGTCAATTCGGCGAACTCAAGCGGACTGCGGGTGCTCATCACCACGAGACTGGTCTCGACCGGGGAGGTCTCCCGCGCCGCGGCGTCCCCCTCGAGCCGGATCGTGTATTCCCCCGGCTGGGCGAGAGGTGGCGAAATGGCATCATACAGACCATTGGACTCAGGACGGTAAGTCAGCTTCAGGCGCGAAACATTGCGCCCGGCGTTGTCGAGAATCACGGCCGAGACCTCGGCATTGCGGACCGGCAAATGCTCCTTGTCGAGACCCTTGGCGGTGATCTTGAGGGGATCGACAATGGTGTAAGTCAGCCGGTCGGTGCCGAGCCGCAGGGTGTCACTGCCGGAACGGAGGGTGTCGCCCGCGCCCCAGCGGAGAATTTGCCCCCAAAAGCGGTGGTGATAGGTGTCGCCCACCCCGAAGCGGAACCGCCAGGTATTGTCGAAATTGAGCAACAGAACCTTCCCCAATCCGGCCCGTTGGGACACCACCAAGGCGTGGTCGCGCTCGAAAGATTTGCGGTCGGCCAGACGCCGCAGGGCCTCCTCAACCGCTCCAGGTGAATTCACGGCGCCGGGACTGCCGACGTCGGCACGGCTTCCAACAGGCTGGGCATAGGCGAGCACTTCCGCCCCTTCCTTGATCCCGGTGACGGTGGTGCGCCACCGCAGTTCCGGCATCTGGTTCCAGATTTCCAAATTGAGAGCCCGGCTAGTGGACTGGGCCATCACGGGATGAGTCATGCCGGTTTGGGTCAGGGCAACCTTGTAAGCTGCTTCGGGACTTTCAAGCCTTGGCGAAGACTCCTCGGCAAAGGTGGCCGGCAGAAGCTCCCGCAGTGTTTTGGAAGGATGCGCATGGGGCATGTAACGCGGTCCCGAACTCACCACCAGAAGCGCCCCGCGTTTCGTCACCGCCTCGCTGATCTGGGTCCAAGTGCGTTCATCGATGGTGGCGGGAGGCAGATCGCCAAGAATGATGACATCAAAGAGCCGCCACTCGTCCGCATTGGCCGGTAGCTCCGTCGCCTCGGCATCCCCGAAAGGACGGGTCGCGGAAGCCGCGACCGTTGGCGGGGAGCGCTGGCCTTCGATACGGTCCGGGTCCATCAGGACGTATTGGAGATGAACCGACTTGTCCCGACCATAGAACAGGTTCCGAAGATACCGGAATTCCCAACGGGGATACCCATCCACCAGCAGCACGTTGGTCCGGTCGTCGGTCACCGCGGTCTTAAAATCCCACCGGTTGTTCATCTCAAAAATTTCCCCGTCCTGCGGCACCAGTTCGACCTGATAGTCGTAGATGCCTTTTTCGTCGGGGCGATCCGCAAAGCGCAGTTCCGTGCGATAGTCCACATCGGGAACATCGATCTCCTGCTCCTGAACCGTCTGCCCCCCACGCCGCAGGATCGCCTTGACCTTGCGTCCGCGCAGGTTGTCGAGTTTCACCTCAACCCGGATGCCACTGCGGTCCCCGAGGAAAATGGATTCCGGAGCGGTCAGATTGAGAATGGCGGCATCGGTGGGACCTTCATGGCTCCCGATCGGAACCGAAATCAGAGGGGAATGGCGGCCGCCCAGGGTGCGCAATGCGTCCTCCGGCAACGTTTCCGCATTGTGTCGGCCGTCGCTCAAGAGCAACACTCCGGCGAGCGATTCAGGACTCGTCTGATCGATCACGTGCTTCAAGGCGGAATCCAGATTGGTCAGCGAACGAAACGTGTTGCGGGCTTCGTCACTCGCAAAAACGGGATCCCCGATCGAATGATCCTGCCCGTTCTGGGCTTCCTCCATCACGGCCTCCTCGGGTCCCCGGGCAAAATGATAGAGCCTCACATTGTAATCGGCCGCAAGGTGGTCCAGCAACGGAGCAGGTTTGGCCGCATCCCCGGTGCCTTTGCCGGGCACGGGAAAAACCAGCGCGCCTTTGGCGGCATCAGCGCGCGGCCGACCGGCGGCTTCGGCAATGGCTTTGCGGTCGGACTCTGGCAATCCACTGACGTAAGCCGCTGCCGTTTTTTCCTCAAGCCCGGTGAACGACACCAGGAAAGGAGAAACCACTCCGAGAGACGAATTGAGACGATCCTGCACCGTTTTCGCATCCTTGTTCCCGATGGCGCTGCGGGCTTCGGCCAACCATCGTGCCACCTCGCCGGCAAGCCGGTCCCTCATGCCCCCGACAGGCCCAGTGACTTCTCCTGGGAGATTGCGATGGGCCACGAGGAGGGTTTTGGCTTGGTCGGAGAGGGCCCTCGCCTCCGTTTCCATCTCCGAGAGGACCCCGGTGAGGGTTTCACCACGCGCCGCGAGAGCAACCTCAGGATTGGGCGTGTCTTGAAAAGCAGCCACCTCCGTGGCCAGCCGGTCCCGAAAGGTGCCGAGATGGGACCTCAAGGAAGCCAATGCCGGACGCTTCAGGGCAGCGGGAACATCGAGCACCAAAGCACGGTCCAACTGCTCAAGCGGCGTCAGTCGCGAATCGGAAATGTGCATCGACTCGGAGTCATCCACCAGAATGGCAACCTCCCGGCTGATCTCCCGCGTCACCAGGTAAGTGTGCGAGGGCTGAAGTAGGATGAAGAGCAGCACCGCCAAAGCGGAGAGCCGGAGGGCCATGAGCCAAAAGCCGCGCCGGGAGGTGACAATTCCACGTTCCAACTCATACAGCCAGAGCAGGATCTCGGCGGACACGGCACCGATCAAAGCCACTACGATGGTCGGCCAAGAAGAACTGAACGGAAAACCCCGTCCCAACAACGTGAACCCAGCCCACAACGCACCGGTAAGCACACCGGCTCCAGCGACACCCAATAGGAGGCGGGCCCAGCCCCGGGCGCCCCAGCGACTTCCCAGCCACCTCAGCCCCCACCAGACGGCACCAAGGGCCAGGAAAAGTCCGAGAAGGCCCAGCCAAGGAGTCCCCGGAAGGTCGGTCGCGACGGTGGTATCGGTGGGGGGCATGGAATGATTGACCCGGATGGCTCCTCAGAGAGGGCCGGTCCGCGCCACGGAAGCTTTGATTTTTTTGAGTTGGTCCTGAAAGCCGCCACTGGGGCCTTCATGGGTGGTGAATTCGACCTTGATCTCCTCCCCCATCCGCTGACGAATAGCGATCCAGCGGGACAGGGCGATTTCTGCAAGCAGGAACACAAACGCTCCCAAGGCGAGGTATTTCCAGAGTTCCTCCCCAAAACTGCGCCCGGCCACGATGGAGAGAGTCTCCTCCAAAGTGCCCGGCCTGACCAAAGTGACAAACTTCTCCAGGAAGCTGAAATCCGCCCCAGTGAGCGCCTCGAGACGGCTTTCGGAAGGGTCCCGTTTCACGGTGAAGACCGCCTCCTGGCTGCCGGGGGGAAGGAGCCGGGAGAAAAACCCGCGATGATCCTCGGGAATACTGAGCCGGTAGGCTCCGGCGGAAATGTCCCCAACCAGTTTGGCGGAGGCGCCTTTGTCTCCCGAGAGAAGGTAAGCCTGACGGGGGCGGTCATCCGGACCCATGACCTGATATACCGCAAGCGCGTCGCGGGGCACCGAAGCATCGCCTCCGGTCAGGGGGGCGAGGGCTCCCAAGGCGGAGGAGCGCAGAGCCGTTGGTGGAACGACCTGTCGGGGCAGCTGCCGGCTTTGCCAATACAGAACTGCGAGCGCATTGCCGGAGTCTTCCCGGAAAGTGGCCTTGAGGTCATAGAATTTCCCGGCATCGAGCTTGACGTCTTTGCCCCGGTTGTTTCTTCCATATCCCAGCTGAACCACAGAACTCCCATCGACAAGAACTTCCAAGGAATCATCAGCTTCCCCGTCAAACCGGTAGTTCCCGCTGACGGGAACCTTGATCCGGCCGGTCCACTCGACCCGGAAATGATCTGCCGGCAATCCTGGGCCTGGGCTTTGGTCATTCCACCGGAAATCGATGGCCGGATCGATGCGGGTCAGCACGGGATTACGGGCATCCGCGTCTGAGAAATACGCCCCTCGCAATCCCTGGCCGACCACTGCCCCGCGGTCTCCCGGCAAGGAAAGCGCCACATCCCATCCGGGATCAAGATTCAAATTCCAGGCCGCCGGATCCGCGAGTTGGTAAACCAATTCATGCACAAAGGGCAGGAAGGTGGCCCGGGTGGGAAGATTCCCCGCACTGGCATCCAGCGGGAATGCCAGTTGCACGATCTGCCCGGCACCAAAACGACGGGCCAGGAGGAGCGGATCGCCCGTATCCAACCGCCCGCCGGCATTGACATCGGCGGAGAGGTCGTCAGGAACGGAAAGCGGCCAGTAGTATTGGAGAGACAACGTCGGAAAATCGCTTTTCCCTTTGGCACCGAGTTTGGCCAGAGCGGGATGGACAAAACTCTGGGCATTGGGATGAGCCGGACTTTCAACGGGCGACACCGCCAGGTTCTTTGCCAATGCGCCCGGCAGGAAGGCTTTCCCCGAGGACTCGCGCCACTGGTTATAAAACGCCGGCTCCGCCTTCTGCCCGGGAGCGACGAGGAGTCCACCACCGGACTTGACGAACTCTTCCAAGGCCAGCGTTGTTTCCGCAGGCAAACGGGCCACATCGGCCAGGACCACGACATCAAAGGTCGAGAGATCTTTCATTCCCACCAGATCCGACGTGGAGGCGACTTGCGGCTCGACGAGGAACCGCAGTTCCACGCCGGCGATACTGGCATCGTCGTCTTCCTGGTCCGGATCGGCGATCCGCTCCACCGCCGCGCTGGGATCAACCGTGCGCGCCGTCGGAGCCAGCGCCAGGGCGGCAAAAGAGGTGGCGCGGTCAAGGAATCGAGATGCCGCGCGTCCATCCACCAGGAGCGCCCGCAGGCCCGCCGCCACGTTCAGTGCGGCGACCCGGCTGTTGTCCTGTAGAATTTCGTCGTCCACTTTTAAGGTGGCGGTCACCAACTGGGAGCCGGGTTCCGAGAACTGATGGGAAAAGGTCACGGTATCGGTCGCACCGGGTTGGATCTGGCCGAACCGCTGGTTGTGGAGCTTGGTCTTGCCGGTGACCAGTTCCAGCCCCTGCGGAGTCACGGCTTCGTTTCCGGTGTTTTCAATGGTGACCAAAATGTCCACTGCACGGTCCACCCCGACAATGGAGCGCGAAAAGCTGATCTCGGATACTGAGAGATTCCTTAAACGGTCCGGCAAGGGAAGCGCCCGAAGGACGATCTGGGGCTCGGAAGGAAGATTGCGGAAGGCGTCCCGCAGGAAGTTCCATCTTCCGGTTTGACCGATCTCCCATCCCACCTTCTGATTGTCGGTGAAGATCACCACCTGCTTGGCGGTGTTATCCCCCTGGGCCAGTCCGAGGGCAGCCAGCTTCAACGCATCATACGCCGCAAGGGGACCATCGAGTGGACGAAGTTCATCCAGCATGGCTTCCAGTTCCGCCCGGTCCGTGGTGGGGTCGAGAACCTTCGCGGTGGGAGCCGGGCCGCCAAGAATCAGCGAAAAGGCCTGGCCTCTGGGCGCCCGCTTGATGAGATCCCGGGCTTCCGAGACGGCCCGCTGAAAATTGGTCTCGCCCCTCGCGGCGGAGACCATCGACGTGGAAGCATCAATGATGATGGCGACGTCACTGCGCCCCCCGCCCCCGAACCGTCCAAAGTTGAGATGCTTTTCAAACGCGATCAGCGCGGCCGCCAGCAGCAGAATCAGGATCGAGGCGAGCAAAATGAGTCTCCGCCAGAAAGCCGATGCATGAAAGACCGCCCCCACGCCGAGACTGACCACGCCGATCAGGAGAAGCGGCATCACCAGGAGCCAGGGAACATTTGACCCCGGTGGTATGAAAGGCCGGGCCAGGGCCAATGCGAGCAACCCCACCAGCAGGCACCGGGAGGCCATGAGGAGGGCCTCCTCGAGCTGAATGCGCCGGTTCCGGATCGCGAACGACTCGAACAGGAAATTCATCGCTCCCCATTCCACCACCCGGTTGGAGCGGCGATTGAGCAAATGAATGATGATGGGAATCAGAATTCCCAACGCACCCAGAAGCAGCATGGAGTTGTGAAAGAGCATCTTATCTCAGCGGTCAGGCTCCGGTTGGCTGGGAACAGTCATGGCTTCCGGGATCATCGTTCGTTGCTGGCATCGGAGGTTTCGAAGGGATTTTCAAGGTGCTGCCCACCTCACTTCCCGGCCCGCCTCCTCGCGAAATAGTCCATCAGAGTGTCCTGCACAGGGATCTTGGTGTTCACCGGCACATAGCTCGCAGACATCTGTCCGCAGGCTTTCTCCAAGGCCGCGACGTGGGCCCGGACCCGCTCCAAGTAGGTGGCCCGGAGGGTCCGCGGATCGAGATTGAGACGCAGCCCCGGGGTCTCCAGACAGCGGAAGTGATCAAACTTGGTGAAAGGAAAGGTTAATTCCTCTTCCGCCATCACATGAAATACGATGACTTCATGGCGTTTGTAATGAAAATGATGCAGGGCATTATGGAGTTTCTCCGCATCATCAAACATGTCCGAGAACAGGATCACCAATCCCCGGACCGGGATCCGCTCCGCCACGTCATGCAGGACTGTTGAGGCACTGGTCTCGGCTCCGGGCGAGGTGCCGTGCAGTTCTTCGAGAACCAGCGAGACCTGGCTGGGCTTGGCGACGGGACGAAGATAACGTCTCACTTCGGTGTCAAAAGTGACCAGCCCGACCGCATCCTGCTGGCGGATGAAGAGATACGTGAAGGCCGCGGCGAGGTGGCGGGCGTAGGCAAACTTGCTGAGGGCTTTTCCTCCCAGAGTCGCCGCGGATTCCCCGGTATAGGACATGGAACCGGACGCATCCACCACCAGGGTGACGCGCATGTTGGTCTCCTCGATGTACTGCTTGATGTAATAACGGTCGCTTTTTCCAAAAACCCGCCAATCAAGATCCCTCAGGTCATCGCCGGCAACATACTGACGATGCTCGGCGAACTCGACTGAAAATCCCTTGTGGGGACTGGCATGACGCCCCGTGATGGAGCCCTGCTTCCGGGTGCGGGCAAGGAACTCCACCCGCCCCACGGTGGAGGTGAGTTCCTTGGGCAGCAGATCCGCAAAAACAGTGTTGGGGGCGACGGCCATAAAGGGGAATCAACCAAAAAGAGGGAGGCGAGCCCCCTGCGGCTCACACTTCGATGTCGACTCCCGGTTGGAACGCATCGATCAACGCCGTGATGATATCATCGCTCGAAACGCCTGCGGCTTCCGCATTGAACGTGGTGATGACCCGGTGACGGAGCACGGGGTGAGCCACGGCCCGGACATCTTCGGTGATGGCATGATACCGGCCATGAAGAATGGCGCGAGCCTTCGCCGCAAGAATGAGGTAGATGCCGGCACGGGGTCCGGCTCCCCAGGCCACCATTTCACGAACAAAGTCGGGAGCCTCGGCTTCTTTGGGCCGGGTCGCGCGGGCCAGCTTGGCGGCATACTCAATGACATGGTCCGCCACCGGAACCCGGCGGACGACTTCCTGAAGGCGGATCACCGAGGCTGCATCGAGCTGCTTCGCGACGGTGGCCCGGTGTGAACCGGTGACCCGGCGGATGATTTCTGCCTCCTCCTCAGCGGTAGGGTAATTGACCCGAATGTTGAACATGAAGCGGTCCAGCTGAGCTTCCGGAAGAGGGTAGGTTCCTTCCTGTTCGATGGGATTCTGCGTCGCCAGAACAAAAAACGGCTCCGGCAGATGGTGCGTTTCCTCACCAACCGTGACGTGATGCTCCTGCATCGCTTCGAGCAATGCGGCCTGGGTTTTGGGTGGGGTACGGTTGATTTCGTCCGCCAGCAGCATGTTGGCGAAGATGGGGCCGTGCACGAAGCGGAAGATCCGCCGTCCGGTGCCGGCCTCCTCTTCCAACACTTCGGTGCCGGTGATGTCCGCCGGCATGAGGTCCGGAGTGAACTGGATGCGCTTGAAGCTGAGATCCAACACCCGGGACACGGTGGAAACGAGGAGTGTTTTGGCCAGTCCGGGAACGCCGACTAGCAGCGCGTGCGACCGGCAGAATATCGCCATGAGAAGCTGCTCCACCACATCGTCCTGGCCAACGATGACCTGGGCAAGTTCCGACTTCATCGAGGCGTAGGCCGCCTTGAGTTCCTCCACGGTTTCCAAATCCGAGGCATCAACCGTTTCGGGCGGCGTGGTATTTTGAGGAGCGTCTGACATACGGCGTGGCTGGAATGATGGAGGTGCCGCCATGGAAAAAGAAGGCGACAAGGCGGCGATGCTACACTGCCCGCCGCAGCAACGCAAGAAGCTCGCACGTTTTTGTCGCGGAGGATTTCACCGGCCCAGTCCGGGAGCCCCTCCCCTGCCCGCAGGATCGATTCAGGCCCCTGTTTTAGCGCAATCGCGCCGAGGAGATTCCTCGCCAGACAGCCCGCCCATTCTATATTGGCGACATTATGAAGAAGTTGCTTCCTCTGTGTCTCCTCGCGGTCGTGGCGCTCGCCGTCGCCGCCCAAGCCCGCACCTGGACCCAAGCGTCGACCGGAAAAACCATTGAAGGTGACTTCATGGGCATGAAGGACCCGAACACCGCCATCATTAAGGTCAGCG
>JADZAX010000514.1 GCA_020852405.1 Verrucomicrobiales bacterium | reverse complement strand
CGGTCTTGACTTCGCGACCGGTGCCGCGGACGGCGACGACGCTTCCGCCGTCATTGCCTTGGTTGTCGCTGGCGGCACCGTCAACGACGCCACCAGCCCCTTCAACGGCAACTACTTCGGCGTGCCGAACATGTCCGCCGACGACCAGGCCGGTGCCGATGGCTACCTCCGGGTTGAGAACGAAATGCTGATCTACGTCGGTGAGCCTTAACCGGCGGCGGACTGGCAGGTTGTCTGGTAGTCCGCAAAACTGATTCGGAATCCCCGGTTGCATCTCTGATGCGACCGGGGACCCCCGCCTCCCTCACCTCGATTCTCCTGTCCTCACCCCCGACTTTTGTTGTCCATGAATCTCGATTCCGCTCCGCGCCACTTCCGCAGTGCCTTCTCTCTGATCGAGATGCTGATCGTGATTTCGATCATTTCGATCATGGCGACGCTGGTCATCAGTTCCTTCAGCAGCGCTTCCAATGACACCCGGCGGGTGCTGGGGCGTCAGCAGCAGGCCGCTCTTCAGAATGCGGTCAATGCCTGGGTTTCGGCAACCTCGGTGGGAAATGTCCCCGGTTCCCAGAAACCCGCCAGCCTCGAATACGCTCGCGGCATCTACAACGCCACCGGCACTCCCCAAGCCCGCTTGCTCCTGGTCCAGGGCTATCTCGATGCGGCGACTTTCCAGCATTTCTCCGAGACCACGACCAATTCCGCAAAAGTCCAGACCGACGCGTTGAAAAAGCTCAACCAGTACATCGATCTGCCTTCCTGGACCTACGGCAGCTATCCCCAGGTCAATCTCATCACCGAACCCTGACACGCCCTGAACTTTCTCTGAACTTCCCCATGAAACCGGAAACTACTCCCCTCTCCAGGCGTCGGGCCTTCTCTCTGGTCGAAGTGTTGGCCGCCGTGGCCATCATCGGCATCATTTCGTTCCTCGCCCTGCCCAATCTCATCCAGATCCGCATGGATTCGGAGCGCAATCTCGCGATTTCCCGAGCCGAGTCGGTCAACATGGCCATTGTCTCCTACATCCAGGCCAATGGCCGTGATCGTGCGGTCGCCCAGTGGGCCACCAAGACGACTGACCAGCAGCGCTACGAATTGCTGGCTCCCTACATGGCCTTTTCGCCGACGAATTTCACCGACTTCATGCCGAGCGGGTATGTCCTGGGTATCCAGACCGATATCACTGCTCTGAGCAAAGCCGGACTCGCCCAGTCGGACGGCACGGCCATTTATTATTGACTCTGTTTTGTTTGATCTCGGAGGAATCCTCATGCCAGCCCTTCACGCCAATGACCGTTCCTCACGCGGCTTTTCCTTGACGGAGATGATCATAACCATCGCGGTGATCGGCATCATGTCCGCCATCGCCGTGCCCGCCGTGCACAACATCCAGCTTGGCACCAAACGCGGGGTTTCGGAAAACCTGACGCAGGAGCTGAACAATGCCACCAAGAAATATGGCTACGCGGTCAGCGAACTGCGGTTCTCTCCGGTGGCGGCCTCCGCGGCCGATGAGTTGGCCATTCTGCGGACTCTCCAGTACCGGGATCCAGGCAACCCGACCTTTGGGTCGCCCTACATGCGGAACGATTGGAATCCCGTCAGTTCCAACAGTGATGAGGATTTTCGTCTCATCTGGCAAGGCACCACCTGGGCTTTCCTGGAGCCGGGGACAGCCGGAACAGGGCTCAAAATTGATTTCACCGGCGCCGATGTCGGAACCAAATTTGTCTTCCCTCCCGGATTCCTGCCCTTGCAGTCGCGTTGACGCGCTGACGCCCCTGCCATCTCTCTCCAGAATCCTCCCGATGCTTCCCAGTTCCCCACCCACCGGTTTGTCATGAATGCAGGCACTACCGCCTCTCCGATTCCCGTCCAGTCCTCTCTTCCCCCCTTTGCCGGAGCGTCCCGGGGCCTTCAGCCTGCGGGGATGGAATACTCATCCGGCTCCCCTGGGCCTGTTGGGGGAGTTGGTTTGGGGCTGATGTCCCTGGAGGGCACTGCCGTCCAGTTCGGCATCCTGCCGGTCAAGTTTGCCCGCGCCGCCTGCGGTGCCACCGCGGAGGGATTGCTGCGCAAACTGGGACGGTTCCCGCGCAGCGACAAACCCTGGTTGCCGGTCACCACGATCGGGCCTCTCATCGTTTTTGCCCACTGCAACCCCAAGGAAGATGACCTCTGGGGAGTGCCCTCGGTCCTCGCTGTCAAAGTGGCGGTCAGTGCCGAGCAGTATCAGCAGATCCGGCAGGACCTTGTGTCCCGTATGGCGAACAATCCCTTGCCCCGGGAGAACGCGCTCGAAACCCTAGACGGCTCTTCCCTGCGAGGATCGGACCTCGACACCATCTTTGCCTGGCTGCTCGAACATTATCCCTACGATCCCCAGCATGCCGAGCGCCTCTCGCGGAACTGCGAGGAAGCGGTCGAAAAGAACGGCTTTCTCGATGCCCGGCACTACAATGCCTTCGAGCCGGGCCTCGGTGTCGCACTGCAGTATCTTGCCACCGGACCTTCCTTGCTCTGTTTCAATCCTGAGGAAGCGCCCCGCCAGGAGACCTACCCGACGCCGCTGCTGGAAAAGCACGTCGTTTATCCCATCCACATCAGTGAGCGTCGGATCTATCTCCTGACCGAGGATCCGGATGTCTATGCGTTCGAGGATGAATGGGTCTCCTCCGGACATGATCCCGTCGAGATCGTTCCCGTGCTCGCCGATCCCAAACTGATCCGCGCCGCCATCAGCCGCACGGGTGGATCCGTCAGCATGGGCATCACCATTGCCGAAGTTGACAAGGACTTTGCCGGATCCAGCGAAAAGGGAAATGTCGTCGAAATCGTTGCCGAAGATGTTGCCGCGGTCAATCCAGCCAACGTCAACCATACCGCCGAGCAGCTGCTTCACTGGGTGCTCTATACCGCGATCTCTCTCAAGGCGTTGGATTTGCACATCGAGCGCTACTACAATCTGGTCCGTTTCCGGGCCCGGATCGACGGAAAGCTCAAGGTGCTTTACACCGCTTCCGACGAGTTGCTGGTGCGCTTCGTCGCGCTGATCAAGAATGCCTGCAACATGACGCAGAATCGTCAGGACTCGCAGGATGCCCGGTTTTCCATTGTGATGGGAAAGCGGCGGGTGGACGTCCGGGTTGCTGCGATCCCGGTCCGCTTGGAGTTCCAGAAGATCACGATGCGGTTCCTCGACAAGCAGGACGGCATGAAGGACCTGGCGGAGCTGAACCTGTCGAAGCGTCAGAACTCGCTCTTCAAGCGGGCCATGGGGCGGGACCAAGGCCTTATCCTCGTCACGGGCCCCACCGGCAGCGGGAAAACCACGACGCTTTACGCGCTGATCAACAGCGTGAACGACGAGTTCGTCAACATTCAGACCATCGAGGATCCCATCGAGTATGAGTTGGAAGGGATCAACCAGACCCAGACCGACAACATCAACGGGCTGACTTTCTCCACCGGCCTCCGTGCCCTCATGCGTGCCGACCCCGACATCATTCTGATCGGGGAGTGCCGTGACCAGGAAACCGCCCAGGCGGCGGTGAATGCCTCTCTGACGGGGCAGTTGGTGCTGACCACCCTTCACGCCAATGACTCGCTCCGGGCCATCAGCCGGATTTGTTCCATGGGGGTCGAGCCTTACCTTTTGGCCGATTCGCTGGCCCTCAGCCAGGCCCAGCGTCTCGTGCGCCGGCTCTGCAACTACTGCAAGCGTCCCGTCGAAGCCCGGCCGGAAGTCCAGGAAATCATGGCCAAACTGGGAATCATCAACGGCCCGCTCAAAGACCCTGTGTATACCGCCCAAGGCTGTCCGGAATGCCACGGCACCGGGTACCGGGGACGGGTGTCATTGATGGAACTCTGTGAAATCAGCAGTCATCTGGCCGACCTGATCGAAAACAAGGCGCCCATGAGCGAAATGCGACTTGCCGCCGCCAAAGCCGGAGTGCTCACCCTGTATCAGGAAGGGCTCCTGCAGGTGCTGGCCGGCAACACCACGATGGAAGAAATCCAGGAAGTCCGCTACACGGCGGGTTGATAAAAACAAGAATTACTGTCATTTTCTTCATCCACATTCCACACACCGACATGAACCTTGTTGATACCCCCTCACCCGCCGCGACGAGCCCGTCCTCTGTTCCCTCGCCGTCTCCGATTGCCAGGGTTCTGGTGGTGGACGACGAACCGGGAATGCTCGCCATGACGCGTGCCATTCTCCAGACTCTCGGCTATGAGGTGGTGACCTCGACTTCCGGAGAAGACGCCATGAAGCTCTTTCAGTCCGGGCATTCTGAATCCAACGGGTTTGGTGCCGTGATCCTCGATCTTGCCATGCCTGGCGGCCTTTCCGGAGTGGAAGTCCTCGGCTACCTTCGCGAAGTCGATCCCGAGATCAAAGTCATCGCTTCCAGTGGCTATCTGGAGCCCAACTCCCGGCCTGCGGCGCGGGAAACGGGTTTTGCGGGGATTCTCCCCAAACCGTTCACCGCCGAGCGTTTGGCCTCGGAGTTGCAGTGGGTCCTGAGTCGCCGCTGAGCGGTCAGGCAAGCAATTCCGGGCGGATCTGCCCGAGGACATCCGTGAGACGGTAGTCCCGGCCCTGGAACCGGTAAGTCAGCCGCTCGTGGTCAAACCCGAGGAGATGCAGCAGGGTCGCGTGCAGGTCGTGCACATGGACCGCGCCTTCGGCCACCTCGAATCCCAGCTCATCGGTCGACCCCTGCAGGTGGCCGGCTTTGAAGCCGCCCCCCGCGGCGAACATGGTGAAGGCATTGATGTGGTGGTCCCGTCCCATGATGCCTTGGCGATCCTCCCCCATCGGAGTGCGCCCGAATTCGCCACCCCAGACGACGATGGTGTCCTCGAGGAGTCCCCGCTGCTTGAGATCGCTGATCAGTGCCGCCGTGGGACGGTCCACCTCCTGGCAGCGCTTCGCAAACGGCTCCCCGAGATTCGCCCCGGCACCTCCATGGTCGTCCCAGTCGGTGTGGTAAAGTTGGACGAACCGGGATCCTCTCTCCACCAAACGGCGGGCCAGGAGACAGTTGTTGGCGAATGAGTTTTTCCCCGGCTCGACACCGTAGTCGGCCAGTGTGGCGGCCGATTCTGAGGAGAAATCCATCAGTTCCGGGGCGCTGGTCTGCATCCGCGCGGCCATTTCATAGGCACTGATGCGGGTCGCGATTTCGGGATCGCGGGTCACTTCCAGCCGCTTCCGGTTCCGGGATCCCACGATGTCGAAAAAGTCGCGCTGTTGCGTTTCGTCGATCCCCGGGGGATTCGCCAAATTCAGGATCGGATCACCGGTGCCGCGGAACGGCACGCCCTGAAAGGTGGTGGGAAGAAACCCGCTCGACCAGAGGGCGTTGCCTGCCCGCGGCCCCCGTGGCCCCGACTGGAGCACGACAAACCCCGGCAGGTTGCGCGACTCGCTGCCCAGTCCGTAGGTGGCCCAGGCGCCCATCGCGGGCCTGCCCGGGATTTGAAACCCGGTGTTCATGAACAGCTTGGCCGGACCGTGGTTGAACACATCCGTCACCATGCTGCGAAGCCAGCAGATCTCATCCGCGATGCTGGAAAGGTGCGGCAGATGGCTGCTCAGCTCCATGCCGCAGTGGCCGTGGGGACGGTATTCGGCCGCGCTGCCGAGCAGCTTGGCCCCCTTGCCAATGAAGGCAAAGCTCTTCGCTTTCTGGAAAAAGGATTCCGGGGCCACCTGGCCGTTCAGTTCCCTCAGTTTGGGTTTGTGGGAAAATAGCTCGAACTGGCTCGGTCCTCCCGCCATGAAGAGGTAGATCACATTTTTGGCCCTGGGAGTGACATGACCATGCCGCGGGGCGAGGGGATTGCTGCCCGCCGGGAGGCCGTCCGCGCGGGACTCGCCCTGGAGTAGTCCCGCGAGGGCCATGGTGCCGAGACCCAGACCGCCATCCTGCAAAAAGTGGCGCCGGGTCCGGGAAGGGAGGGGCTCAATACCAAAATCCATCGCTGACACCATGCGCCCTTCCACCCCGCGATTCAAGGGCGCGATGGTGGCGCATCAAAGGAGGGG